>NZ_JBKVXZ010000069.1:0-17119 GCF_046973065.1 Flintibacter sp.
CTACGGCCCTGCCGCGCAGCAGCTGCTGCAGAAGGTTGACCGGGTGCTTCAGCGGCAGAAGGAGAAGCGCCAGCACGAGAAAAACCTGCAAAACGGAAAGAAAAAGCCCTGGGCGGTACCAAACTCCGCCCAGAAGAAAAGCGCCGCCCCCAGCGGGCAGCGCAAAGGCAAAGGGGAGTCCTCCGGCGCGCCGGAAACACGTTCTCCCCGGTCCGGAAGCCCGCGCCCGGGCCAGAAGCATCGACCCGGCCCAGGCGGCCGCAAGCTGTCCGGAACATTCCGGCACAAACCCTAAGAAACGAGGTGGCTCCCGAATATGATGATCAAATATCCCATCCACAAGGTGGCCAAGGATTTTAAGAAGGGGTCCAAGGAGCTCCAGTCCAAGGAGGTCATGGACATCCTGACTCAGTATGGGCATCCGCCCAAGAACCACATGCAGCCCCTGACTGAGCAGGAGCTGTCCCTGGTGTTTGAATATCTCACCCAGCACAACCAGGTGGACTCCATCCAGTCCATCTATGAGGATGTATACCACGAGCCTGCCGCCAAGGCGGAGGCTCCCAAGACTGCCCAGAGCAAACCTGCCCAGCAGGGCAAGCCCGCCGGACAGCCCAAGCCCGCCCAGCAGCAGAACAAGGGCGGCAATGCCCAGGCCCGGCCCCAGCAGGGCCAGCAGCAGGCGGCCCATAAGCCCCAGGCGCAGCAGAGCCAGCAGACCGTGTCTCAGCCCTCCAGCCGTGTGCCTACCAAGAAGGTGGTGGATACCCGCGGCGGCGGCGCGGTGAATCTGGATAAGTATGACGAGCGTCTGGAGTCCTTCACCGACCAGCGTCAGCAGGACCGGGGCGGCAAGGAGAAGTTCCAGAACCGCAACGCACAGCGTCAGCGCGGCCGTCAGCAGGGTCCCGGCAACAAGCGTAAGCAGGAGGAGCAGGATCGTCTGCGCCGTCTGCAGCTGGAGATTGCCAAGAAGGCTCCGCTGAAGGTGATGATCCCTGACGAGATCGGCGTGGGCGAGCTGGCCAGCCGCATGAAGAAGACCGGCGCCGAGGTGGTCAAGACCCTGATGAAGATGGGCGTCATGGCCTCCCTCAGCGAGATCATCGACTACGACACCGCCGCCTTGGTTGCTATGGAGCTGGGCTGCAAGGTGGAGAAGGAAGTCGTTGTCACCATCGAGGAGAAGCTCATCGACACCACCGAGGACAAGGAAGAGGATCTGATCCCCCGCGCCCCCGTTGTGGTGGTCATGGGCCACGTCGACCACGGCAAGACCTCTCTGCTGGACTATATCCGCCACGCCAACGTGGTTTCCGGCGAGGCCGGCGGCATTACCCAGCACATCGGCGCCTATCAGGTGGATGTGAATGGCAGCCCCGTCACCTTCCTGGACACCCCCGGCCACGAGGCCTTTACCGCCATGCGTGCCCGCGGCGCCATGGTCACCGACGTAGCCATCCTGGTGGTGGCCGCTGACGACGGCATCATGCCCCAGACCGTGGAGTCCATCAACCACGCCAAGGCCGCCGAGATCCCCGTGATCGTGGCCATCAACAAGATGGATAAACCCACCGCCAACCCCGAGCGCATCAAGCAGCAGCTCACCGAGTACTCCCTGGTGCCCGAGGAGTGGGGCGGCGACACCATTATCTGCCCCATCTCCGCCAAGACCGGCGAGGGCATTGACAACCTGCTGGACATGGTGGTCCTCACCGCTGAGATGCGGGAGTTGAAGGCCAACCCCAACCGCTCTGCCCACGGTGCCGTCATCGAGGCCCGGCTGGACAAGGGCCGCGGCCCTGTGGCCACCCTGCTGGTGCAGAACGGTACCCTGCATCAGGGCGACGTGATCATTGCCGGCACCGCCGTGGGCCGTGTCCGCGCCATGACCAACGACAAGGGCCAGAAGGTCACCGAGGCCGGCCCCTCCGTCCCCGTGGAGATCATCGGTATGGGCGAAGTGCCTGAGGCCGGCGATGACTTCCACGCTGTGGCCGACGAGCGCATGGCCCGGGAGCTGGCCGAGCAGCGCAAGGCAGAGCAGAAGAACAGCATGAACAGCAACGTGGGCAAGGTCACTCTGGAGGATCTGTTCAGCCAGATCCAGGCCGGTGAGATGAAGACCCTGAACATCATCGTCAAGGCCGACGTGCAGGGCTCCGCCGAGGCGGTGAAGTCCTCCCTGGAGAAGATCTCCAACGAGGAGGTCCGGGTGCGGGTCATCCACTGCGCCGTGGGCGCCATCAGCGAGAGCGACGTCATGCTGGCCACCACCTCCAACGCCATCATCGTGGGCTTCAACGTTCGCCCCGACAACAACGCCAAGGAGTCCGCCGCCCGCAACAACGTGGATATGCGCATGTACCGCGTCATCTACGACTGCATCAATGAGATTGAGACCGCCATGAAGGGCATGCTGGCTCCCAAGTTCAAGGAAGTGGAGCTGGGCCAGGCCGAGGTGCGCAACGTGTTCCGCATCACCGGCGTGGGCATGGTGGCCGGCTGCTACGTGCTGGACGGCAAGATGCAGCGTAACGCCCAGATGCGTCTGCTGCGTGACAACATCGTGATCTATGACGGCTCCATCGCCTCCCTGCAGCGCTTCAAGGACAGCGTGAAGGAGGTTGCCGCCGGCTACGAGTGCGGTATCACCTTCGAGAAGTTCCAGGATATCAAGGAAGGCGATATCATCGAGGCCTTTGTGATGGAGCAGATCGAGGTATAATACCGCGCGAGTACCCCGCGCAGCGGGGTGCGCCTTTTGGCACGTAAAATCGAAGCCGCAGGCTGAGATTTGCGCAGGGCGAATTCACTTCGCCCGAGCATTTGAAATCAAGGGGTCCACGCGGGATGGAACATCCCGTGGGGAAGTGCGGTATCACCTTCGAGAAGTTCCAGGATATCAAGGAAGGCGACATCATTGAGGCCTTCGTGATGGAGCAGATTGAAGTTTAAAAGATAATTTGACCCAACGACAGGGCGGGCGTTTTCGCCCGCCCTGTTTTGACTATAAGGAGGAGTTTTTATGGCTTCCAATCGTATCGGCCGTATCAACGAGGAGATCCAGCGGGAGCTGTCTTCCCTGATCCCCACGGTAAAAGATCCCCGGGTGACCGGAATGATCTCTGTGACGGCGGTGGAGACCACCCCGGATCTGAAATATGCCAAGGTCCACATCAGTGTGCTGGATAAGTCCAATGAGGCCCAGGTGCTCAAGGGCTTGAAGTCGGCGAGCGGCTATCTGCGCCGGGAGCTGGGTCGCACCCTGAACCTGCGCAACACCCCCCAGCTGTCCTTCGTCCCTGACGATTCCATCGACAAAGGCGCCCACATCCTCAGCATGCTGCGGGACCCCAACGTGGTCAAGCCGGTGAACCCCGACAACCACTACGGCGAGGACCAGGAGGACGAGGAATGAGCACGCTGACCTATGAGCAGGCCGCCCAGCGGCTGCTGGAGGGAGACGACTACCTGATTCTCACCCATGTGCGCCCCGACGGGGACACGGTGGGCTGTGCCGCCGCCCTTTGTACCGCCCTGCGGGAGCAGGGAAAGGAGGCTTATGTCCTGCCCAACCCGGAGCTCACCGCCATCTTTGCCCCCTATCTGGAAGGGATGCTGGCTCCTGAAGGATACCAGCCCAAGAAGGTGGTCAGCGTAGACATGGCTGCCCGGGGGCTGTTCCCGGAGAACGCCCAGTGCTATCTGGACAAGGTAGACCTGGCTTTTGACCACCACCCGTCCCAGGAGTTTTTTGCCAAGGAGACCTGCCTGGACGCAGGCCGGGCTGCCTGCGGTGAGCTGATGTACGATGTGATCCGCCAGTGGGGAAGCGTGAGCCAGGCGGTGGCTCTGCCCCTCTACGTGGCGGTGTCTACCGACACCGGCTGCTTTGTCTACTCCAATACCTCTCCGGCGACCCACGCGGTGGCTGCCGCCCTGCTGGAGACGGGAATCGACTTTTATCCCATTAACCGCCGCCATTTCCGTACCCGCTCCCTCAAGCGCCTGAAGCTGGAGGGAATGCTCACTTCCGGTATGGAAGTGTTGGACGAGGGAAAACTGGCCATTGTCACCCTGACTCTGGACATGATTGCCCAGGTGCAGGCCAAGGAGGAGGACCTGGACGACATTTCCGCCTTTGTGGGCGGGGTAGAGGGGGTCCACACCGGGGTCACCATCCGGGAGCTGCGCCCCGGTGTGTGCAAGATCTCTCTGCGCACCGAGCCCGGTGAACTCAATGCCAGTGCGGTGTGTGCCATTCTGGGCGGCGGCGGACATGCCGCTGCGGCCGGAGCCACCGTAGAGGGTGACCCCGCCTATACCCGGAAGGTGCTGGTGGAGGCCATCCGCCAGGTACAGAATCAGGGCAAGTAAAGGGAGGACCCATGCCAAACGGAATCATTGTGATTGATAAACCCCAGGATTGGACGGCGTCGGAGCACGCCCTGTTGGAACGCCCCTTCGCCAAGGCAAAGGGGCTTATCCAGGCGTGCGGCTCCTCCTTTTCGCGTCGCACCCGCTTTGCTGGGCTGCGCCGCGAGGAAAGGGGGGCCTGCTATGCCTAACGGAATTATTGTGATTGATAAGCCCCAAGATTGGACCAGCATGGACGTATGCGCCAAGCTGCGGGGCCTGTTCCACGAAAAGCGGATCGGCCACGCCGGGACCCTGGACCCCATGGCCACCGGCGTACTGCCGGTGTTTGTGGGCCGGGCCACCCGGGCGGTGGAGTTTGCCAGCGAGGGGGACAAGGAGTACCTGGCCGGCCTGCGGCTGGGCACCGTCACCGATACCCAGGACACCTCCGGCCGGGTACTGGAGGAGCACCCTGTCTCAGTGACTGGGGAAGAATTGGAGGCGGCGCTGGCCCCCTTCCGGGGAGAGATTCAGCAGCTGCCCCCCATGTACTCCGCCATCAAGGTAAACGGGAAGAAGCTCTACGAGCTGGCCCGTAAGGGCCGGGAGGTGGAGCGCAAGCCCCGGGCCATCACCATCCACTCCCTGGAGGTGGAGGGCCAGGAGAGCGCCACCGATTTTCTCATCCGGGTGCGCTGCTCCAAGGGCACCTATGTGCGCACCCTGTGCCACGACATTGGCCAGGCCCTGGGTTGCGGAGGAACCATGTACTCCCTGCGGCGGACCATGGCGGCCGGTTTTACCTTGGAGGACGCTCTGCCTCTGGAGCAGGTACTCCAGGCTGAGGATCCCGCGAGCCTGCTGCTGGGGGTGGATGCCTACTTTGCCGGCCGCCCTGTGCTGATCCTGAAACCTGCGGCAGAGAAGAAGGTGCGCAACGGCATGACACTGGTGCTGCCTGATGCGCCCCCTGCCGGGGAGTATCGGGTATACAGTGAGGCAGGAGAGTTTCTGGCTTTGAGTCGGGTCTCTCACGGAAAGCTCATTACCATCAAGAGCTTTTTCCAGGTTTGAGGGAAATAAGGAGAGGATACTTTTGAGCAATACCAAACGGGTGATCGCCCTGGGGTTTTTTGACGGGGTGCACAAGGGCCACGGAGCCCTGCTGTCCACCGTGACGCGCCGGGCCAAAGAGCTGGACGCGGCGGCCTGCGCCTTCACCTTTGACCGCAGTCCCACCGCCGCCATCACCGGGCAGGTGGTGCCCCTGCTCAGCTCGGTGGAGGACCGTGTGTGGCTGATGCGCAGCTGCTACGGCATCCAGGAGGTCATCGTGTCCAGCTTTGACGGCATGATGCGCATGGACTGGCAGGATTTTATTACAGAATATCTCATCAAACAGCTGAATGTGGTCCATGTGGTGGCCGGTCACGACTTCCATTTCGGCTATATGGGCAAGGGAAACCCCCAGCGGCTCAAGGAGACCTGCGAGAAGCTGGGCGTGGGCTGCGACATTATCGGCAAGGTGGAGCAGGAGGGCATCACCATCTCCTCCACCTATATCCGTACCCTCGTCGCCCAGGGGGAGATGGAGCGGGCCGTGGACTTTTTGGGCCATCCCCATGTGCTTACCAACCGGGTGACTCACGGCAAGAAGATCGGCAGCTCGTCCCTGGGCTTCCCCACGGTGAACCTGTGTATCCCTGCTCCGGTGATCGTTCCCGCCTTTGGCGTATATGCCACCCGGGTGGTGGTGGATGGAGAGAGCCACATGGCGGTGACCAACGTGGGGGTGCGTCCCACGGTGTCCGATAACGACGGGCGGGTGACGGTGGAAGGGTTTATCCTGGACTTTTCCGGCGACCTGTACGGCAAGGAGCTGCGGATGGAGTTTTACAGCTATCTGCGGGGAGAGAAAAAATTCCCCTCTCTCCAGGCCCTGGCCGAGGAGATTGGACGCAACGCCCAGCAGACCCGGGACCTCTTTGCCGCCCATCCCCAGATGTAAGGAGGGGCTGCCATGCAAGGAGAAACTATGCGCTACAACCGGATGCATCTGTTTTTCTGGCTGTATGCTGCTGTGCTGGCCCTGGCGGCCTTCCTGTTTTCCTCACCGCAGGAGATTTTAACCGGATTGCGCACCATCGTATTGACCGAGGACTCCCTGATTACCGACTATGTGCTGATTGCCGGTCCGGGTGCCGCGCTGATGAATTCCGCCCTGGTCACCGCAATTTCCATCGTACTTTTGAAGCTGTCCCGGGAGCCGTTTAACGGCTTCTCTCTGGTGGTGATTGGGCTGATGTCAGGCTTTTCCCTGTTCGGGAAAAACTGTGTGAATATCTGGCCAATTCTGCTGGGTACCTGGCTATATGCAAAGAGCCGGCGGGAGCACTTTGGCAAGTATATTTCCGTAGGACTGCTGGCCACCGCCCTGGCTCCGGCGGTGAGTTACATCTCCCTGGACAACGGCTGGGGCAACCCGGTGGCAGGACTGATCACCGGCGTGATCATCGGCTTTATCATGCCGCCTCTGTCTGCCTATACATATAAGATCCAAAACGGCATGAACCTGTATAACGTGGGCTTTGCCTGCGGTCTGGTAGCCTTCCTGCTGGTGCCCCTTATCAGCTCTATGGGAGCCACCCCCACCACCCAGTACCACTGGGCAAAAGGGTATGACCTTCCCTTTGGCGCGGCGCTGGGCGTGCTGAGTGTTGTTCTGATCCTGGGCGGGCTCTTTGCATCAGGAAAGCCGGTTTGGGCCGTCTGGGCGGGATACCGCCGTCTGCTGACCACCAGCGGCCGCGCTCCCAGCGACTATCTGCGTATGTTTGGAGCGGGGCCTGTGCTGGTGAATATGGGAGTCAACGGCCTGATCGGCATGGCTTTCGTACTGGGCGGCGGCGGCGAGCTGAACGGTCCCACCGTAGGCGGGATCCTCACCATCATGGGCTTTTCCGCCTTTGGCAAGCACGTGTTCAACATTGTACCCGTCATGGCGGGCGTGTTCCTGGGCAGCCTGGTGATGCACTGGGAACTCAGCAACCCATCCGTGCAGCTGGCCTGCCTGTTCTGCACCACCCTGGCACCCATTTCGGGCTACTTTGGCTGGCCCTATGGTGTTTTGGCTGGGTTTATCCACTCTTCTGTGGTGCTGTACACCGGCAGCCCTGTGGCGGGAATGAATCTATATAACAACGGTTTTTCCGGCGGCCTGGTGGCCACGGTGCTCTACCCGGTAATCATTGCCGTGTTCCAGCACCGCAAACCCACTCTGGTGGATCAGGATTACTTTGATCCCATGGAGCATGACGAGCCGGTAACGCCTCCGCCTGCACATCAAATCACAGAGGAAAAAGAAGCATAAAAAATCTGGAGCATTTCCCAGCGGAATGCTCCAGATTTTTTATTGCCATTTTGCCAGAGCCCTTTGGACCAGTTCCGTGGAGAGCTGCGGGAAGGGGGTGATGGGGACAGGCTCCAGGTCGTAGGGGCCGATGGCCTTCTCAAAGGCCTGCACATCCCGCCAGGCTCCGTCCACATAGCCGGTATTGCGGCAGATGCCTGCGTCCTGAAAGCCCATACTGCGGTGGAGCCCCTCACTCTTCTCGTTGGGAACGGTGACGATGCCGTACACCGTGCGCACTCCCTGAATCGCCAACAGCTCCATCAGAGCGCCATACAGCCGCCGGCCTACTTTTTGGGAGGTGTGGCCCTGGGCCACATAGACGGATAGCTCGGCACCCCACTGATAGGCGGCCCGCTCTTTGAAGCGGTGGGCGTAGGCGTAACCCACGGGAGTGCCATTCTCCTCCCAGACCAAATAGGGGTAGTCTTCCAGTGTATGGGTGATCCGGTCCTGAAACTCCCGGGGCGAGGGGAGCTCATACTCAAAGGTGATTGGGGTATGAATATACTGCCCATAGATGCCCACCAGCGCGGGGGCATCCATTGGGGTAGCCAGTCGCAGTGCCATAGGGATCCCTCCTTGTTCCTGGAGAGTATACCACCTTTTTGGTCCGGCGTAAAGGTTCAGCACAGACACTCCAGCAGCTTCACGTTGCCCTGGAGCCGCTCGTCCTGGGGCTCCAGAGCGAGAGCCGCCCGGGCAGCCTCCAGGGCCAGCTGAGGTCGGCCTGTGTGGTAATAGGCCTGGCAGCGCAGGTCGTAGGGCAGAGCTCCCCAGGCCCGAGCTTCGCAGATGTAGGTGCGGGGACGTTCCACAATGGCCAGCGCTTTTTGGGTAAAGTAGAGTACCCCATCCCACTCCTCCTGGGTGTAGAGCAGCAGGGCCAGCTCCACCAAGGGTTCCCGCAGATGGGGAGCTTCCGCCGCTGCCCGCAGGTACCAGCGAAGCGCCTCCTCGGGCTGTCCCTTGTGCTCATAGGACTGGGCAATAAACCGCATAGAGGCTGCCCGCTCATCGGCCCAAGTGGCGCTGGGCATGGTCAGGTGCTGTGTCAGGGTGCGGATGCAGTCGTCCCATCGGCTGTGGAACAGGTACTCCCGGCCCAGATAGTGGACGCTGCGGTCGTCCTGAGGTGCCTCCGCCACTGCCAATTCCAGAAGCGGCAGGTACTGGGCCCGGGATTTTTTCGGGTCGGGGTGGTGGTCCAGCTGGACTCCCTCTGCCGAGACCTTCAAGCCCGGCTGACCAGGCCCCATCCACTCCAGGACCTCATGTACCGGATGGACCCAACGGTAGCCGTGACGGGCATGGATCTTTTCATACCAGAAGACCACACCTTCGCCACCATCCGGGCGAAAGCTCCAGGTGTAGCGGTAGGTGGCCTGGGTAGTACCAGGGATCCAAGCGGACTCCAGGGCTTTTCGCCAGCCGGGATGGAATACTTCATCCAAGTCGGTGCAGACGCAGATATCCGCGTCCGGGTCCACCAGCTCCAGAGAGCGGTTGCGGGCCACATCAAAGCGCCAGGGACAGATGGTCTCCACCGTCACCTGGGCACCCAGCGTCCGGAGCCGCTGAACGGTATCGTCGGTAGAGCCGGTGTCCAGAACCACGATCTGGTCGGCCTCAGACATGGATTTTATCCAGCGGGATACAAATTGGGCTTCATTTTTGCAAATAGCATAGACAACGATCTTCATAGTGTGCCTCCTGTGGCAGCTGTGTGCCGGAAAGTCAAAGAGGGAGCGGAGCATGGGCTCCGCTCCCTGGATGAGGGCAGGGTAATTTGCTTACGTGGGAATATCACCCAGACGGGTAATGTCAAGGGCAATGGCGCTGGCCTGGTATCCGCTTCCGGTCGGTACCACCTGGAGAGTGGTAGGCGCCTTAGAGACAACCAGAGGAACGGAGAAGGACTGGGGGGTGGAATCCCCTGCACTTTGGAAATTGTAGGGCACAGAGGCACCGGGGACGATACTGCCGTCAGATTCCAGAGAAGTAACGATATTGGCAGGGAAGGAATCACTGTCAGCAGGAGACAGAACACCATGGAATTGCACAGAGTAGACGCCGGGCTGATTGATGGTGAAGTCCGAACTGCCCGCCGTGTGCGAAATATCGGTGCCGTAGCTCAGTGCATTACGGTCAAATTCCAACGGATCACCGGAGGCTCCGGATTGAGTGGGTGAAGAGTAAGCAGAGAGCAAACTGAGCGGTGGGGTGGAGCCAGTTGGACCTTGAGGGATGGTGAAGTCCAGGATCGCGTTCTGGGAAGTGCCGGAGTTGGTTACCTTAGCGTCAGTGCCGGGATCACCTGTGGTAACTGTGCCAACGGATAAGGTTGCGGCAGTTCCTGTAGCGCCCTCGTTGCCGGCAGGGCCGGTAGGGCCAGTGGGACCGGTAGCACCGGCGGGGCCTGTGGCGCCAGCAGGACCAGTCGCACCGGCAGGCCCGGTAGGACCGGTGGGGCCAGTTGCACCGGCAGGGCCAGCAATGCCCTGAGGACCAGTGGGACCGATAACACCAGCAGTACCCTGAGGACCGGTGGGACCAGTTGTGCCAGCGGCACCCTGAGGACCAGTGGGGCCAGTTGCACCAGCGGCACCCTGAGGTCCGGTGGGGCCAGTGGCACCAGCGGCGCCCTGAGGTCCAGTGGGGCCGGTGGCGCCAACAGCGCCCTGAGGACCGGTGGGGCCGGTAGCTCCGGCGGCACCCTGAGGCCCAGTAGGACCGGTGGCACCTACCGGTCCGGCGATGCCCTGAGGGCCGGTAGGACCGGCTGCGCCATCCGGACCCAGATAACCCTGAGGTCCGGTAGGACCCATGGGACCGGTAGGTCCAGGAGAACCGGCCGGTCCGGCAGAGCCTGCAGGACCGGTTGCCCCGGCCGGACCCGTTGCTCCGGTCGGCCCAGTGGGACCGGGGCAGCAGGGCGGACAAGGGGGCGGGCAGGGAGGAGGACAGGGAGGCGGGCAGTGGGACGACTGACACCCACCGGTGAGGTGGGCTACCACCTCGCCTTGTCGGCTCCACTCCCTCTGAGAGGGATAATAATGATTCATAGCAAGTTCCTCTTTCCGCAAGACTGTGGCTATGCCACAGTCCATCCTATGCTCCAGAGGGAAAAATGTCCCGGGTGCCTTGCCCGAAAAGACCGGATGTGGTACAGTTTGTACAGAAATGAAAACGGACAGGAGGAATTTCCATGCACGCATTTACCTTTTCTCTTCCGACGCAAATTGTATTTGGTCCCGGTACTGAAACAGAGACCGGCAAGCTGATTGCCGGGCAGGGCGGCCACCGGGTGCTGGTGGTATATGGCGGACAGAGCGCGGTGCGCAGCGGGCTGATTGCCAAGGTGCAGGCATCTCTGACCCAGGCGGGACTGGAGCAGGACACCTTTGGCGGCATCCACCCAAACCCTAGGCTGTTCCAGGTCCGGGAGGGCGTGGAAAAGGCGAAGGCAATGAATGCAGATTTCATTCTGGCGGTGGGAGGCGGCAGCGTCATCGATGCCTCCAAGGCCATTGCTTTGGGTGTGGCCAACCCGGAGGCCGACCTGTGGGATTTCTGGCTGCGCAAGCAGCCGGTGGAGCATATGCTGCCGGTGGGTGCGGTGCTTACCATCTCTGCGGCCGGCAGTGAGACCAGTGACTCCGCCGTTCTCACCCGGGATGATACCATGGAGAAGCGGGGGCTGAGCAGCCAGCTCTTCCGGCCCCGCTTTGCGGTGATGGACCCGGAACTCACCTACACCCTGCCGCCCTATCAGATTGCCTGCGGTGTGGTGGATATGATGATGCACACCCTGGACCGCTACTTTACTTCTGTCACCGACAATACCCTCACTGATGAGATCGCCGAGGGTGTGCTGCGCAACGCGGTGCGCTGGGGAAAGAAAGCGGTCTCCACCCCCAACGACTACCAGGCCATGAGCGAGCTGATGTGGACCGGAAGCATCTCACATAACGATCTTACCGGCCTGGGCGCGCCCAAGGACTTTGCTCCCCATCAGCTGGGCCACGAGCTCAGTGCCAAGTTTGACTGCGCCCACGGGGCCTCTCTGTCCGCCATGTGGGGCAGCTGGGCGGCCTACTGCTGGAAAGAGAACCCCTCCCGTTTTGCCCAGCTGGGCGTGAAGGTGTGGGGGCTGGAGCTCAACGGCGGCAGCATCCAGGACCTGGCCCAGCAGGCGATCATGCAGACGGTGGACTACTTCCGTGCGCTGGGTATGCCCACCTGCCTCAGCGAGCTGGGCTGCCCCATCCAGACCGAAGAGGAGCTCCAGGAGCTGGCCCGCCGGTGTACCTTCTACGGCGCCCGTACCATCGGTTCCTTCCGGGTGCTGGGTTATGAGGATATCCTGGCCATCTATCGCATGGCCAACCACTAAACCTTTACAGCCCCCGCCTTTTCTGGCATAATGGAGAAAACAATTCGTTCAGGAGGCGCGCTATGAAGCAATATGTCATCGCCCTGGACCAAGGGACCACCAGCAGCCGCTGTATCCTCTTTGACCGGGAGCAGAACATCGTGGGCGTGGCCCAGCGGGAATTTACCCAGATCTACCCCAAGCCCGGCTGGGTGGAGCAGGACCCCATGGAGATCTGGTCCAGCCAGTCTTCGGTGCTCACAGAGGTGCTGGCTCAGACCGGTATTGCCCCGACCGAGGTGGCCGCCATTGGCATCACCAACCAGCGGGAGACTACCATCGTCTGGGACAAAGCCACCGGCCGCCCTATCTACAACGCCATCGTCTGGCAGTGCCGCCGTACCGCATCTCTGTGTGAGGAGCTGAAGGCGGAAGGGGCCTTTTCGGACTACATCAAGGAGCACACCGGCCTGCTCATCGACGCCTACTTCTCCGCCACCAAGCTCAAGTGGATTTTGGACCATGTGGAAGGGGCTCGGGAGCGGGCCAGAGCCGGGGAGCTGCTGTTCGGAACCGTGGACTCCTGGCTGGTGTGGAAGCTGACCGGAGGAAAAGCGCATGTTACCGACTACACCAACGCCAGCCGCACCATGCTCTTTGACATTCAAAATCTGTGCTGGGACGAGGAGATCTGCCGCCGTCTGGACATTCCTATGGAGATGCTGCCCCAGGTGTGTTCCTCCAGCCAGGTGTACGGATTTGCCAATCTGCAGGGGGTGAAGGTGCCCATTGCAGGCATTGCGGGAGACCAGCAGGCCGCCCTCTTTGGCCAGGGCTGCTTCCACCCCGGAGAAGCAAAAAACACCTACGGGACTGGTTGCTTTTTGCTGATGAACACCGGAGAGCAGCTGTGCCGAAGTGAAAACGGCCTGCTGACCACTATTGCCATCGGCCTTAATGGTCGTGTGCAGTACGCCCTGGAGGGCTCGGTCTTTGTGGGCGGTGCGGTGATCCAGTGGGTGCGGGATGAGCTGCGGTTTATCTCGGAATCCCGGGATGCGGAATATTATGCCTCCAAGGTGCCCGACACGGGCGGAGTCTACCTGGTGCCTGCCTTCACCGGATTGGGTGCGCCATACTGGGACATGTATGCCCGGGGCGCGTTGGTGGGGCTGACCCGGGGGACCAACCGGGATCATATCATCCGGGCGGCTCAGGAGTCTATCGCCTACCAGAGCTGGGACCTGGTGGATGCCATGGAGAAGGACACCGGGATTCCTCTCAGTGCGTTGAACGCCGACGGCGGAGCCAGCCGGGACAAGTTTTTGATGCAGTTCCAGGCCGATATCCTCAATAAGCCGGTGCGTCGCCCGGTGATCCGGGAGACCACCGCTCTGGGTGCCGCCCTGCTGGCTGGCCTGGCTACCGGGGTTTGGAGCAGCCAGGAGGAGGTCAAAAGCCGGATGAAGACGGACAGCCTGTATGAGCCCGCCATGGATGAGGCCAAGCGGCAGAAGCTGCTCCGGGGCTGGCACAAAGCGGTGGGCCGCAGTTTGGACTGGGCCGAGCCGGAGGAATAAGAACACGGAGGCAACATTTTGAGCGAGATATTCATTCCCACGATGCTATTTTGGGAAAACGGAAATACCTGGTATGGAAGCCTGGGAAATACCCGGTTTTATGCTGCTCCCCAGGAGGAGCAGATCCATGTGCAGCAGTGGCGGGGACCGCTGACCAAAGAGCTGAGCGAGATCAAGGCGGAGGCCGACTTTCCTCTCAGTGAGGAGGGCCTGGCTGAGATGACTGCCTGGCTGGAGGCGCGCAGCGCCGAGATCAATGCATAAGTATAAAAATGAGCCGCTGGAGGTTTCTCCAGCGGCTCATTTTTTTCAGGCTTATGCGGTTTTTTGTGCCCAAACCGGGGCGTGCAGCGGAGGCTGAAAGCCCTCGAAGATCACTGAGAATCCCTCGCGCTCCAGCTGTTCCATCTCCCGGGGGCTGCGCACCGTCCAGCCAAACATTTTCAGCCGGTGGAGCTTACGGCAAAGCCATACGGAAGGTACCCAGCGGTGCTCCTGACGGAAGGAGATAAAATCGGGCCGGGTGAGGAAGTTGGAAAGCAGATTGGTCATGGCAAAGGCCTGCCAGGCCTTCAGCTCGCCTCGGCAGCGCCAGAAGTTTTCGGACAACTGGCCCCGGCAGATGTCGGGGCGGTGACGGGCAAGCCACAGCAGTACGCCGGGGTGGAAAGATTCGATGCAGTAGTTGACCCGATACTGATCCAGGGTGCGTACCGCAGTCTCCACCAACTTTTTCACGTCAAAGTAGTCGGCTTTCAATTCCACCAGCAGGGGAGGGCCGTCCTGAAAGACCTCCAGGACCTCCTCCAGCAGAGGAATTTTCTCCTGGGTTCCTTCCAGACGGTAATTCTTAAGCTGGGGTACCGTCAACTGCTCAACGATAACATCCGCACCGGCGGTGCGAAGAAGACTCTTGTCGTGGATGACGGCCAGATGGCCATCCTTGGTAAGGTGGACATCCAGCTCGATGCCGCACTGAAAGGCACGGGCCCGGCGAAAGGCCGCCATGGAGTTTTCAGGCACGCCTTGGGCAGGATCATGCAGCCCTCTGTGAGCATAGCGGAACCGGCGCAATATCTCCCACTTAGGATGGTTGCGGCGTCCCCGGGTGGCAAAGATCCAAAAGACGACCAGCGCGATGGGGGTACAAAGGGCCGCAATGCCGGCAAAAAAACCCATTGGAATCTCCTCCTCTCCAAGGTGGGTCCTCCCAGATCTCTCTCATTTTATTCTATCATTCCCCGGAACGGGTGTAAAGTGACAATCCGGTATCCAAAAGAGAATAGAAAAATCAGCCTTTGCTGGCCTTCAGGACCTTCCAATAGTCCTCATAGTTTTCTTTGAGCAGGCGGGGAGTATCCAGGCCGTAGGGGCACTTGGAGCTGCATTTGTTGCAGTGCAGGCAGGTCTCGATCTTCTTCATCTTCTCCTGCCACTCTTCGGTGAGCCAGCCGGCGGCGGGAGCGCGGCGCAGCATGAGGGACATGCGGGCGCAGTTGTTAATCTCAATCCCCATGGGGCAGGGCATACAGTAGCCGCAGCCCCGGCAGAAGTCGCCGGAGAGCTCCTTGCGGTCGTGGTCAATGACCGCCTGTCGCTCGGCTGTCATGGCGGGAATCTCCTGAATGCAGGAGAGGAACTCATCCAGCTCCCACTGGTGCTGCACGCCCCAGATGGGCAGAACGGTGGGCTGCTGCTCCATAAAGGCAGCGGCTACCATGCCGTCCCGGATGAGGCCGCCCGCCAGGCCCTTCATGGCGATAAAGCCCATGTCGGCCGCCTTGCACTTGTCCACCAGCTCCTGCTCCTGAGGTCCGGCCAGGTAGCTGTAAGGGAACTGGAGGGTCTCATAGAGGCCGGAGTCGATGGCCTCGTGGGCCACAGAGAGGCGGTGGTTGGTGATGGCGATGTGGCGGATTTTGCCCTGCTTTTTGGCCTCCAGAGCGGCGTCATACAGGCCGTCCTCTCCGCCGGGCTTGGGACAGAAGGCGGGGTTGTGGAACTGATAGACGTCGATGTAGTCAGTCTGGAGCATGCGCAAGCTCTCCTCCAGATCTTTCCACATGCCTTCGGCGGTGGTGGCACCGGTTTTGGTGGCGATGTAGACCTTGTCCCGCATGCCGGCAAAGGCGGCGCCCACCTTCTCCTCGCTGTCGGAGTAGGCCCGGGCGGTGTCAAAGTAGTTCATTCCTCCGTCATAGGCGCGATGAAGCAGAGAAACGGCATCCTCCTTGGAAATGCGCTGAATGGGCAGGCAGCCAAAGGCCTGCTTCTGCGCTTTGATTCCGGTTTTTCCCAGTGTAACAAATCCCATGGTAAGTCCTCCTCATAGGTGCTTTCTTATCTTTATTAAAAAACCTTTGCCTGGCCCTGTCAAGAGCAGGAAGGAGAAATAAAGGTAAAAAGAGGGGAGACGCAAATGCGTCTCCCCAGAGGCGAAACGAAGTTTCGCAGGAAGTTCTTTTGCCTACTTTTCTTTCAAGAAAAGTAAGTTACATGGACTGGAGCTGCTCCTGGAGCTTGGCCACCAGCTCGGTGAGCTTGACGGCGCGCTCCTTCTCAGCCTCTACGACATGAACGGGAGCCTTGTTGACAAAGCCGGGGTTGCTCAGCTTGGTGTTCAGCTTCTCCAGCTCGGCGCTGTTCTTCTTCAGCTCCTTCTCCATGCGGGCCTTTTCCTTCTCCATATCCACCAGCTCGGCCAGAGGCATGGACAGCTGAGCCACGTGGGTGACCACGGTGACGGTGCCGGCGGCCTCGGGAGCCACGCCGCTGTCCACAATGGAGACTTCGCTGGCATAGGCCAGCTTCTTGAGGAAGGGGATACCCAGCTCAAAGACGGCCTTCTCGCTGGTGGCCACGGTGAGGTGGGCCTTCTTGGAGGGGGGCACGTTCATCTCGCTGCGGCGGGTACGCACGGCGCGGATGGCGTCCATAATGAGCTCCATGGCCTTCTCTTCCTCGGGGAAGTTGCGGCTGTCGCTGACCTGAGGCCACTGAGACAGCATGAGGAAGTCGCCCTCGTGGGGCAGAGCCTGCCAGATCTCCTCGGTGATGAAGGGCATGAAGGGGTGCAGCAGCTTGAGCATGTCGGTGAGGACATAGCACAGCACCTGCTGGGCACGGACCTTGCTGTCCTCGTCGTCGCCCTGGAGGCGGGTCTTGGTCAGCTCGATATACCAGTCGCAGTAGTCGTCCCAGATGAAGTCGTAGATCTTCTGCGCGGCCACGCCCAGCTCGTACTTGTCCATGTTCTCGGTGATCTCGCCGATGGCACGGTTGAGCTTGGACAGGATCCACTTGTCCTCCAGCTCCAGCTTCTCGGGCAGCTCACACTTGTCGATGGTCAGGTTCATCATCAGGAAGCGGCTGGCGTTCCAGATCTTGTTGGCA
>NZ_JBKVXZ010000070.1:0-16936 GCF_046973065.1 Flintibacter sp.
CGTGCTCGTCCACGTAGCCCACGGCCTCGCTGGTGCCCATGGCGATGCCCAGCACGTTGTTCTCGCCCAGGCCCATAGCACCGGCCAGAGCGGACACGTCACCGTCGTTGCACACCACCAGGGGGATGTCAGGACCGAACACGTCACGGGCAGCGCGGATATAGATGTCCTTGACCTTGGCGTCAAACTGCTCCTTGGGAACCTTCAGGAACAGGGAAGCCACCATGGTGCGGTTGTCGATGTAGATACCGGCGGAGGACACGCCCACCGCGTCCACGCGGGGCATCTTCTCAGCGGCGGACTTGAAGGCGGCTACGATGCCGTCATAGTGGTAGTCGGGATCGGAGTTGGTCTTGGGGAACCACACGACCTCCTCGGAGTAGACGCTCTCGCCGTCGATCACAGCGGACACCTTGCGGTCGCTTCCGCCGGCGTCAAAGCCGATGCGGCAGCCGTCCATGTGGCGGCCGATGGCCTGGGAAGCACCCTTCTCCTCGGGTACCTTGTCGCAGAAGACGACCTCGAAGGGGTGCTCATACACGCCGGCCATAAAGTCGGCATCAAAAGCCCGCTTGCCGGTGAGGGAGAAGGTCTCCTTCAGGTAGTTATACACGTCCTCATCGCCGCTGATATAGACCTTGAAGCCGCCCTGGAGCCACAGCATGGACTTGACCAGCCGGTCGGCATAGTAGTGGTCAGCCTCACGCATCTCGGGGGTGCCGTGGATAAAGGTATTGCACACCGCTACCTGGCCATTGGAGCGCTCCACCGCGAAGGAAACGGGCTTCTTAGCACTCTGAAGGAACGCGCGGTTGAATTTGAGAATGGGCATGAACTCGGGATCTAAGCTGGGGCTGTTTTTAACCTGAAACTGGATTCCGTAGCGATTCATGACAAACGCCTCCTGGTTTGAAAAAAATTTTGAAAATTCGTTGCGGATTTTCCATTGGAAAGCTATAATGAAAAAACAAGGGAAAAGTAGGCTGGGGAGAAGAAATGATTTTCCGTAAACCGTATTTTTCCCTTTTAAGATGTAAACTCATTTTATCATGAGAATATGTACTTGTCATCTAAAATCGAAAAAAATTTTAGACAAATTATTAAGATGAAAATAATTTTCATAACCTCTGTTTTTCAATAAAAGTTTCGAAAATCAGATTTTTTTAAAAATAAGCCTTTTCTTTCCTGAAATAGGGGATTGAATTTCAAATCGAAAAAAAGACAAAAAATTATGTAAACCAAAAGACGGAAGGTACAGAAAACCGGACGATGTGACAAAGAGGCACAAAAGTCTATGTAACAGACTGGTTTTTTTCCGATCAGCATCATCGAAAGGAGTCCAGACAAGTATGACCACCCAGGACGTTTTTGAGACGATCAGCAGTCAATATTTCCAGCTGACAAATTCAGAAAAAAAGGTGGCCGACTATGTATTGTCCCACCGCATTGACGCGCAGTACATGTCCATATCTGAGTTGGCAGAAGAATGCGAGGTGGCGGATGCCACCATCTCCCGGTTCTGCCGCCGGCTGGGTGTGGGAGGATACAATGCGTTCAAGCTGGAGCTGGCCAAGGCCTCGATGGCAGCCAGAACCAGCAATACGACGGCGGAGAGTCAGGCCATCGTCTCTCAACCGGAAGACAATACAGCCTTTGATTTGCTGTGCCGCCGCAGACTGCGGGAGAACATCTCGGCTCTGGAGCAGACCGTGAAGCTGATCAATGGGGACCAGCTGCGCCAGGCAGCAGAGCTGCTTCACTCTGCACGACGGGTGATCTGTATGGGACAGGGAAGCTCCATGGTACTGGCAGAGGAGGCCTGGACCCTGTTTTCCACCATCTCCTCCAAGTTTGCCTTTATTTCTGATTCCCATTTTCAGCTCAACAGCATTGCCCTGATGTCCAAGGAAGATGTGGTGCTGTTTTTCTCTTATTCCGGGTCTACTCGGGAACTGCAGGATGTGCTGGCGGTATCCCGGCCTATGGGGGTCAAGGTGATCCTGGTCTCCCGTTTCCCCAAGTCGCCCGGCGGACAGCTGGCGGATCTGGTGCTGCAGTGCGGCTCCAATGAGGGACCGCTGCAGGTAGGTTCTGTCACCGCCCGTATGGCACAGCTGTTTGTGCTGGATCTTTTATTTACTGAGGTCTGCAATCTGGATCCCGAAGGTGTGATCGAAAGCCAGGAGCGGGTGGCGGAAGCTGCGTCGCTGAAGCACCTGTAAAAGAAAAACGATTGTTTTTCGGAAAGCTGGTTCTGGGGGATTGACAAAAGGGGTTCTATGTGGTATTATCTTATTCGCCTCTGATTGAAAAAGATGAGGAGAGATGTCCGAGTGGTTTAAGGAGCCGGTCTTGAAAACCGGTGACTCGTCAAGAGCCGTGGGTTCGAATCCCACTCTCTCCGCCACTTTTTTCGGAACATAGGTTTTAGGATAATAGCACTTGCAGAAGTACCCAAGTGGCTATAAGGGGCTCCCCTGCTAAGGGAGTAGGCGGGTAAAACCGTGCGGGGGTTCGAATCCCCCCTTCTGCGCCAGTTCGCCGCAAGCGTAAAACGCTTGCGGCGAACTTTTTTTATTGTTTTAGACAGCAGAAAGACGCGGCCGAGGCCGCGTCTTTCTGCTTATGATAGAGAAGGAGAATCAACGTTTGATCAATACAACGGATACATCATTCACATTGGTTCCTGTGGGGCCTGTGACCAGCAGTCCGTCCACCGCCTTCAGGGCGTGGTAGGCGTCATTGTCGGCCAGAACCTGATGAACAGATAGTCCGGCATCGGAAAGACGCTGCATGGTGTTTCCGTCTACGATGCCGCCGGCGGCGTCGGTGGGGCCGTCTGTGCCGTCAGAACCCAGAGAGAAGACCACGGTATCCTTCATACCTGCGATCCCAGGTGCGGCAGCCAGAGCCAGCTCCTGATTCCGGCCGCCCAAACCGGAGCCGGTGAGCTGGACGACTGTCTCGCCGCCAGCCAGGAAGGCCAGGGCATGATCGGAATCTTCGTGGCTCTTGGCGATGGAGGCCAGGAAGGAGCCGGCCTCCTTGGCCTGACAGCACAGCCGGTCAGTCAGAACGGTAGGCTCATACCCCAGCTGCCGGCAGGCCTGAGCGGCCGCGGCGCACAGTTCCCGCACACTGCCGGTGATGACAGTCTCCACATTGTCCAGCTGCTTGGGAGTCTCCACATCCAGCAGAGCCTTCATCTCGTCGGTGAGGGAGAGGTTGTATTTTTCCACAGCGGCCCAGGCATCTTCCCGGGTAGAGCTGTCGGGATAAGCAGGTCCGGAGGCGATCATATCCAGAGGATCGCCCAGAATGTCAGACAGAACGATGGCGTACACCTGGGCGGGGGCGCACAATTGGACAAATTTGCCGCCCTTGACTGCGGAGAGACGCTTACGCAGGGTGTTCATCTCCACAATGTCTGCCCCGCAGGCCAACAGATCCTTGGTAAGCCGGGCCAGATCCCCGCCGGGGACCAAGGGACTTTCAAACAGGGCAGAGCCACCGCCCGAGACCAGAAAGACCACAGTGTCCTCTGCAGTAAGATTCTGAACCAGATCCATGGCGGCCCGGGTGCCGCGGAAGGAATTTTCATCCGGGACGGGGTGACCGCCTTCATAAACCGTGCAGCGGGGAATTTCGCCCTTGCTGTGGTCGTACTTGGTGACCACCACGCCGGCGGTGAGGCGGTCTCCCAGCATTTGGGCAGCGCATTGAGCCATCTGCCAGGCTGCTTTTCCGGCAGCGACCAGATAGATCCGGCCACCGGAAAATTCTTTGCCCTCCAGGGCGCGGCGTACGGCTGCATCGGGCAGACAGGCGGCCAGAGCGCTTTGAATGATTTGTTGGGCATCGGTACGAGTGGACATCGGGCAGACTCCTTTCCTACTGGTTCCATCGGATAAACCGGACTGTAAGAGGCAGGTGAACGGATTTTCTCTGCCTGGGGACAGGACAGCCCGGGTATGATTCTTACTATAACCATACCCCACAGAGCATTGGATCGGATATGAAAATTGCAAGATATTTTTAGATAAAATACAAAATGCCCCCGAAGGAAACATCCTTCGGGGGCATTTGCAGACAGAGCATGTATCAGTAGCCGTTGACCAGAGCGTCCAGAACTTGAGCGGCCACATTGCCTGCTGCATTGGCGCCGCTGCCGCCCTCCTCCAGGACCACGACAAAGGCGTAGGGGGCGTCGGAGTTGCGCAGGAAGCCGGCAAACCAGGCATTCGGCTTTTTGCCGCCGCCTACTTCGGCGGTACCGGACTTGGCACAGATGTCCATGTTGGGGAAGCGGCTGCTGCCGTAGGTTTCCCGTACATTGTTGGCCATCATATCACCCACCACCTGAGCCGTGTCAGCATCGATGAGCTGATCGGTCTTCTTGGTAAAGTGAGGTAGGGAAGGAAGGGGAAGGTCCCCCTCGGTTTTGGAAATCAGATAGGGCACTGCAGTCTTTCCCTGGTTGGCAATGACGCCCATCCACACCATCATGGCGCAGGGATTAACCAGGTCGTTATACTGGCCTACGCCGGACCAGCCAATCTGGCTGGTGCTGGCACCGGTGAGATCAAAGCTGCCCTTGGCAGTGGCAATGCCATCCACAGAATAGCTGTCCAGGATCCCTGCTTTTTCCACATATTTGCTCATGGTTTCGGCGCCGAGTTCTGTGGCCAGCTGGGCAAAAACGCCGTTACAGGAATTGGCCAGGGCGGAGTTGATATCCATTTCTCCGTGGGCGAAGGGACAGGTGATCTCCTCCCCGCCCACCGTGGTAGAACCGGTACAGGTGAACGAGCGGGAGAACAGATCGGGAATGTTTTCAATGGCGGCGGTAAGGGTGATGGTTTTGAATACCGAGCCGGGAGTAAATGTGCCGGAGAGGAAGCGGTTAAGGTAGACGCCTTCGTACTGAGGGTCCCCATCTTCGATGGTGGGAGGATTGGCCGGATCAAAGGTGGGGGTGGAGACCATGCACAAAATCTCACCGGTCTCATAGTTGTACACACCCACCGCACCCTTCTTACCGTTCATTGCCTGGTAGGCGATATAGTTGAGGCGGGCATCCAAAGTGAGATAGAGGTCGTTGCCCTGGCCGAAGGGGTTGTCGGCTCCGGTGAGGAAGTTATAGCCGGAGAGCTGGTCGGCAAAGGCAACCAGGGCGCTGGTGCCGATGGAGCCGGAGAGATCACCCACTGCATGAAGGGTAGCCTTTCGCACAGTGGCGTTTTCATAGTACTGACGGTTGCCCGACTCATCCACCCAGGACAGTACGTCGCCGTCCCGGTCCAGCACCCGGCCGACTGCCAGGGAGCCGTTGGAGTTGTAGAGATGCCGGTTGGCGGCAAAGGAGGCCCAATCGCCACCCTTGAGGAAAAAGCGCAGGACAAACAGCCCAAGCCCCAGAAGCAGAAGTAAGGTGAGGGCCAGGCAGACGAAGGTGCGTTTTTCAATCTTTTTCACGGGAGACCTCCTTTCGGGGGGCTCTGCTCTGGGGGCCCAGGTTTCCAAGCCACTGAGGACCGTGAAGCTTAGGCGCGCGGATGGCAAAGCTGGCATTGCTGCGGGTATCGGCGGCCTTCAGGAAGGCCATCATGCCCCAGGAAGAGAGCATGGAGGAGCCGCCGTTGGAGACAAAGGGGAAGGTGACGCCGGTAAGAGGCAGAATATCCACAGAGCCCAGCACGTTCAGCGTAGTCTGAAAGACCAGCAGGCTGGTGGCGGCACAGGCGGCAATGGAGTAGAAGCTGGAGCGGCCGGCCCGGCAGCACCGCACAGCGAACACCGCCAGAGCCACAATGCACAGCACCGAAAGTACCGCGATGATAAGGCCCCACTCCTCGCACAGCATGCCAAACACCAGATCGGTGTCAGCGGCAGACACGCGGTGGAGCCAGCCGTTTCCCGGTCCCACGCCGATGAGACCGCCCGAGGCGGCAGCGGACATGGTGCGGGTCTGCTGGAAGCCTCCGTCGGAGGCCTGTTCCCACACATGGCCCCAGGCCGCAAAGCGCCGCAGGATGTAAGGCTTGATGCTCACCAGGGTAAAGGCACCGAATACCGCGCCGCCGCAGATGAGAGACAAGGTGGCAAAGTCGCCCGAGCGCAGATAAGCGATCACCAGGAAGGTGACAAAGAAGATGGCAGCGGTGCCGAAGTCACTCATCAGGGCCAGGCAGCCCATGCAGGCGCCGGTCAGGACAATGAACAACCCCAGATTTCGTTTGCGGAACAGCCGGTCCAGGGTGGCGGCTCCGGCAAAGATGTAGCAGATCTTGGCAAGCTCCGAAGGCTGGAAGGAGAATCCGCCGATGCTGATCCAGTTGGCCGCACCGTATTTCACCTTGCCAAGGACGAGAGACAGGCTCAAAAGGAAGATGGCTCCGGCGGCCATGAGCCAACGGATCTTCTTCACCCGCTCCAGATCCCGGAGAAACAGCCCCAGAATCAGGAAGAAGATAAGGCCCAGCACCATAGAGAGAAACTGCTTGGGGACTGCACTGGGCGCAGAGGACGAGGTGACGGAGAGGGACAGCGTGGACAGGAAAAAGGCCACGGTCTCGATTTCAAAGCCAATGCGGCCCAGCGCGCGCATGGTGATGCAGTACAGCCACATTACCGCAGCCAGGCACAAAAAGGAGCCGGGAACCAGCAGCATGTGCTCTTCATCACCGGAGAAGAGAAACTGCAAGGCAGTCAGAACCTGGAAAATGGTAAGTAAAATCAGAGAACCCCAGGGAGAGACCGGCTTGGTGTCGGTTTTACGCCGGTGCTTGGTCTCCTGATCGGGGACGGGGAGCAATACGGTTTCCACGCCGCCCATGCTCAGTACATCGCCGAAGGAGACGGAAGAGCCTGCAGGATCAGCAGGAGTTCCGTTTACCGTGACGCCGCTCTTGGAACCCAGATCGTATACCGTCCAGCTGTCATCTTCGCTGCGGATGAGGGCGGCATGCTGTCGGGAGACCACCGGGTAGTTAAGTACTACGTCACAGCTTCCTGCCCGGCCCAGGATGTTTTCCCAGTGTGTCAGGGGCTCACTGGCTCCGTTTGGCAGGGACAGATAGGCCCAGACCTCTGGCTTTGGAGAGGCCTTGATGAGGGAGCGAATGATGCGCACCAGCATGGCCAGAGCCAGCAGGGGGAAGAGAAAACGCAAAATCAGGGTGTACCAGGCGAAAGCCTGAGGGTAGTCTGCAGGCAGCTGCCGCAGGGCGAGTATGCCGGCCTGAAGACTGTCGAGAAATTGGGGCAAGTCCACCCCTCCTTTCAAAACGGGGAAAAAAGGTTTGCTTACAGGATACTACAACTGTCCCGCCGATACAAGGGCGGTTTTGCACAAACACAGCTTGAAATGTGGAAAAAGCCATGGAAACAGACAAAAAACGGTGCGGCAGCAAAATTCTGCTGCCGCACCGCGGTGGTTAATTTTCGTGAGAGGGGATCTGATTCAGTTCGGGCATCAGCTCATCCGAGATGATGTTGAGCATCTCTTCCAGCTTCTCTACATCCTGGGCAGGAAAGCGCTCTTTGATCCGGTCCATGACGGTGGAGAGATAGCGGTAGCTCACATTGTAGTAGTCGATATACTTTTGCGTTACCGACAGATGATACTCCCGCTTGTCATCGGGAGACTGCTCCTTGGTAATGTAGCCCTTTTGGATGAGGCTGTTGATCTTATAGGCGGCATTGGGCGGAGAGATGTTTACAAAGCTGGAGAACTCAGCGATGGTGGGGTGTCCCAGGGCGTTGATGATCTCCATGCAAAAGGTCTCCACCGTGGTCAGACTGGCCTCCCGGGTTTGAAAGCGGGAAAAGACCGCCCGGTAGAAATGGAGCTTAAATTTTGTATACACGCGGTTGAATGACTCGTCCAGCATGACACTTCCTCCTGCACGTTCTAAAGTGATTCCAATATAGCAAACTTACAGGTGGAAAGCAACCGTTACTGGATCACAAAGGTAAGTTCGCAGCGGGCTGCGATCTTGCCATCCACCTTAGCTACCGCCTTGCCGAATCCGATGGGGCCGTGCTGTTCCACCAGTTCGCAGCTGAGCTCCAACACATCGCCGGGGAGAACCGGCTGTTTAAAGCGGGCGTTCTTCACGCCGCCGAAAATGGCCAGCTTTCCCTTGTTCTCGGGCAGAGACAGGGCGGCCACAGCTCCGGTCTGAGCCAGAGCCTCCAGGATCAGTACCCCGGGCATGATGGGCTTGCCGGGGAAGTGGCCCACAAAAAAGGGCTCATTCATGGTCACACACTTGATGCCGGTCGCTTTCACACCGGGCTCACAGTCGGTGATCTTGTCCACCAGCAGGAAGGGAGGACGATGAGGAAGGATCTCCATGATCTGCTCAATATTCAGCTGCATCTCTTAACCCTCCCACATCTGGAAGACCAGGCAGGTGTTGTGCCCGCCAAAGCCCAGGGAATCGGAAATGGCCACCTTAATATCCGCCTGACGGCCCTCGTTGGGGACGATGTCCAGGTCACAGGCGGGATCGGGCACCTGATAGTTGATAGTGGCGGGGACATAGCCGTCCTTCAGCGCCAGCACGGAGAACATGGCTTCCACCGCGCCGCTGGCACCCAGCAGGTGGCCGGTCATGGACTTGGTGGAGCTGACCATCAGATTCTTGGCGTGGTCGCCGAAAACTTGGTGAATGGCAGCAGTCTCGCCGCTGTCGTTGAGGGGAGTGGAGGTGCCGTGGGCGTTGACATAGTCTACCTGCTCGGGGGTCATGTCTGCGTCGGCCAGAGCCTGCTGGATGCAGGCGGCGCTCCAGGTGCCCTTGGGATCGGGAGCGGTGATGTGATAGGCGTCGCAGGTGGCGCCGTAGCCCACCACTTCGCCGTAGATCTTGGCGTTCCGGGCCAGAGCGTGGTCCAGCTCCTCCAGCACCAGGATAGCGGCGCCTTCGCCCATAACAAAGCCGCTGCGCTCGGCATCAAAGGGGATGGAGGCACGGTTGGGGTCGCTGGCAGTGGTCAGTGCGCTCATAGAGGTGAAGCCGCCCATGGCCAGGGGGGTGATGGAGGCCTCGGCGCCGCCGGAGAGCATCACCTCGGCGTAGCCGTCCCGGATGTGGCGGAAGGCGTCGCCCACCGCATTGCTGCCGCCGGCACAGGCGGCCACGGGACAGATGCACATGCCGTGCAGGCCCAGCCGGATGGCGATATGACCGGCAGCCAGGTTGGTGATAGACATGGGGATAAAGAAGGGGGAGACCTTGTCAAAGCCGCGGACATTGCCGGCCTCACAGGAGGACTGGATGGTGGCGATGCCGCCGATGCCGCTGGAGACGGACACGCCGCAGCGGGCAGTGTCCTCCTGCTCCAGGTTCAGGCCGCTGTCCTGAACCGCCTCTACGGCGGCGGTGACAGCAAACTGGGTGAAGCGGTCCATCCGGCGGGCCTCTTTCTTGTCCAGAGCCACGGTGGGATCAAAGTTCTTTACCTCAGCAGCCAGAGAGACCTTCTGATTGCTGTGATCGTACAGGGTGATGGGAGCAATGCCGCACACGCCGTCTTTGACGGCCTGCCAGCTCTCAGCAGCGGTGTTGCCCAGAGGGGTGACCGCGCCGATGCCGGTGATGACAACGCGTCTTTTTTCCATAGTTAGCATCCTTTCTGCGGTCAAACCGCCATGCCGCCGTCTACACACAGCACCTGACCGGTGATGTAGGCGGCCTCGTCGGAGGCGAAGAAGGCTACCGCGTGAGCCACGTCCTCGGGCTGGCCCAGCTTAGCCATGGGGATGGTGGAAAGCATGGCTTCCTTAGCCTGCTCAGACAGCACGGCAGTCATATCGGTGTCGATAAAGCCGGGGGCCACGGCGTTGACGGTGACCTTCCGGGCAGCCAGCTCTTTGGCCAGGGACTTGGTCAGGCCGATCAGGCCCGCTTTGCTGGCGCAGTAGTTGGCCTGGCCGGGATTGCCCCGCAGGCCCACGATGCTGCTCATGTTGATGATGCGGCCGGAGCGCTGGCGCATCATGGGGCGGTAGACGGCCTTGCAGCAGCAGAAGGCGCCCTTCAGGTTGGTGTCCAGCACCGCGTCGAAGTCCTCCTCCTTCATCTGCAGGGTCAGGCCGTCCCGGGTGATGCCGGCGTTGTTGACCAGAATGTCGATGCGGCCGAAGGTATCCAGAACGGTCTTCACCATGTCCTGGCAGGCCTGGGGGTCGGCCACGTTGGCCTGGATGGCGATGGCCTGCACACCCAGGGCCTCACAGGCAGCGACGGTCTCCTGGGCGGCGGCGGAGTTGCCCGCGTAGTTCACCGCCACGTTGGCGCCCTGACGGGCCAGCTCCAGGCAGATGGCACGGCCAATGCCACGGCTGCCGCCGGTGACCAGAGCGATTTTTCCAGTTAAGCTCATGGACTTACTCTCCTCTCAGGGCGGCGACAGCGGCCTGAAGTTCCTCGGCCGTCTCCACCGGATAGCATTTGATTCCTTTTACGGTCTTCTTCACAAAGCCGGACAGGGTGCGGCCGGGGCCGATTTCCACCACGGTGTCCACGCCCAGCTCACCCAGGCGGCGAATGGTATCCTCCAGATAGACGCTGGACTGGACCTGCTGCTCCAGCAGGTTGGGAATGGTGTCCGCCTCGCCCTTCAGGTCGCCCAGGCAGTTAAAGAGGACGGGGATCTCCATGGCGCCGAAGTCCACGCTCTGGAATTTCTCCCGGAGGGCGTCTCCGGCGGGAGCCATCAGGGAGGTGTGGAAGGGGCCGCTCACCTTTAGGGGCAGCACCCGCTTGGCTCCGCGGCCCGGCCATCGCCCGCCTTGGCAGCGGCGCGTCGCGGAATGACGATCTGTCCGGGGCAGTTGAAGTTGGTGCATTCCACCACGCCAGCGTCAGAGGCCTCAGCGCACACGGCCTTCAGGGCGTCCCGGTCCATTCCCAGCACTGCGGCCATGCCGCAGGGGCGGCCCTGAACGGCGTCAGCCATAGCCTGGCCGCGGAAGGCCACCAGGGAGATGGCGGTCTTGGCGTCAAAGACGCCAGCGCACTGGAGGGCGGAATACTCGCCCAGGCTCAGCCCAGCGGCGTAGTCAGGGGTAATGCCCGCCTCGCGCAGCAGGGCGGTAACACCGGCAGCAAAGGCCACCATGCAGGGCTGGGTGTACCGGGTGTCATTGAGCTGGTCCTCGGGACCGTCAAAGCACAGCTTTTTCAGGTCGAAGTCCACCGGAGCGCTGTCCAGTACCTGGCGGAAGGCGGGGTAGATCTCATACAGGTCCCGGCCCATGCCCACATGCTGGGCGCCCTGGCCGGCATACAAAAAGGCAAGTTTCACGTTGAAACCCTCCATTCATTCATCAGTTCGTCCATGATGTCCCGGACATGGACCATCCGGTCCAGCCGCTCCACATTGGAGCCGCTGAAGAAGAGGCCCTCCTCCCGGTTGCCCTTCACCGCCTCAATGAGAGCGTGAGTGATACAAAAGGGAATCTTGGCAGGGGCACACCCCTTGATACACTGGGAGCACTTGGTGGGAGCCTGCCGCAGGCCCTGCTCCAGCCGCTCCACCAGGGGAGTGCGTACCGCACGGCCAGGCATGCCCACCGGGCTGTGGATAATGGCCAGATCGCTCTCTTTGGCCTCAAGAAGTACGTCCTTATAGCCCTGGGAGGCATCGCACTCGTAGGTGGCGATAAAGCGGGTGGCAAGCTGCACGCCCGCGGCTCCCAGCTTAGTGTACCGGGCCAGGTCGGCTCCGGTGTACACGCCGCCCGCCACAAAGACGGGGATGGGGTGGCCGTATTTCTCCTCGTAGGGACGAACCTCAGCCAGAACGCCGGGCAGGAGTTCCTCCAGCGTGGGACAGCTTCCAGCTTTCAGCTGTTCCTCGTCAAAGCCCAGGTGTCCGCCCGCGTCTTTACCCTCCAGCACGATGAAATCGGCGGTGGTGTGGTACTTGCGGTCCCAGGTCTTTAAAATGAGCTTGGCCGCCCGGGGAGAGGAGACAATAGGCGCCTTGGCAGTGCCGCTCTCGCCTACCAGTTCGGGCAGGTCCAGGGGGAGTCCCGCTCCGGACACCACCGCGTCTACTCCGGCAGCTACGGCGGTGCGCACTGCGTCGGCGTACTGGACGGTGGCCACCATGGCGTTGACCGCTACCATTCCAGCGCCTTTGGCAATCTCCTTGGCTTTGCCGATCTCCTGCCGGAGAGCCCGGAGATTGGCCTCAAAGGGATTCTTTGCAAAATCGGCTTCCAGATAGCCCGCGTCGGCGGTGCTGATGGTGCCCATGCCGCCGCAGGCGGCTACCGCCCCGGCCAGTCCTCCCATGGACACGCCCACACCCATGCCTCCCTGGAGGATGGGCAGGGCCAGTTCATGCTTTCCGATGCGCATCTTACTTCTCCAGCTCGGCCAGACGCTTCTCGCAGCCGGCCTGGAGCTCCTCAAAGATCTGGTGCAGAGGCTTGATCTCGTGGAGCATACCGGCTACCTGGCCGGCCATCACGCTGCCGGTCTTCACATCGCCGTCGAACACAGCCTTGCGCAGGCCGCCCAGGGTGAAGTGCTCCAGCTCCATGCGGTCGGCGCCCTCCCGCTCCTTGGCGATGTACTCGTTGGTCATCTGGTTGCGCAGGCAGCGTACGGGGGCGTCCACAGAGCGGCCGGTGACCACAGTGGAGCGGTCAGAGGCCTTCAGAACGGCCTTCTTGTAGTTCTCGTGGATGGGGCACTCCTCGCTGACCAGCAGGCAGGTGCCCACCTGAGCGCCGATGGCGCCCAGGGCGTAGGCAGCCAGCAGCTGGCGGCCGCTGGCAATGCCGCCGGCGGCGATAACAGGGATGTCCACCGCGTCCACCACCTGAGGCACCAGAGCCATGGTGGTGGTTTCGCCCACGTGGCCGCCGCTCTCGGTACCCTCAGCGATCACGCCGTCGGCGCCGCGCTTGGCCACCAGCTTGGCCAGAGCCACAGCGGGGACTACGGGGAAGACCTTGATGCCCGCCTCTTTCCAGGCGGGGATAAAGCGGGAGGGGTCGCCCGCGCCGGTGGTGACCACAGCCACCTTCTCCTCGGCGGCGATGGCGAGCTCCTCCATCTGGGGTGCATGAGCATGTGTTCACGCCGAAGGGCTTATCGGTGAGCTGGCGGCAGCGGCGGATGCTGTCCCGGAACACCTCGGGGGACATGCCGCCGGCACCGATCAGGCCCAGGGCTCCGGCGTTGGAGACCGCAGCGGCAAACTCGGCGGTGGCGATGTTGGCCATACCGCCCTGAATAAAGGGAAACTCAATGCCCAAAAGCTCGTTTAATTTCATAATTAACCTCCAATCCGTCCGCTTACCACTGGAACAAAGCGCCGCCCCAGGTGAGGCCTGCGCCAAAGCCCAGACACATGACCCACTGACCCTTTTTCAGAAGGCCCTGCTCGGCCATCTCGTCCAGAGCGATGGGGATGCTGCCGGCGGACGTGTTGCCGTAACGGTCCATATTTTCATAAAAGCGGCTCAGCGGCATCTTCAGCCGCTTGGCCACCGATTCTACAATGCGGTGGTTGGCCTGATGGGGTACGTACCAGTCCACCTGCTCCTTGTCCATCCCGGCCTTTTCCAGCAGCTGCTTGGCCACTTGGGGGACGGTTTTCAGAGCAAACTGAAAGACACCCTGACCGTCCATGTGAAGGTAGGGACGTTCCGGACCGGGGCCCCACGCCCAGAGGACATCCCGGTCGCCCCGGGTGCCCAGCACGCTGTACCATCCGGCTTCCGTGCTCTCCACCACCGCTGCGCCCGCGCCGTCACCGAAGAGAATGCAGGTGGAGCGGTCGTCCATGTCCACGATGCGGGAGAGCAGCTCGCCGCCCACCAGCAGGGCGTAGGGACGGTTCATCCGGGGCAGCATGGCCGCCGCCGTCTCCATGGCGTAAAGAAAACCGGTGCAGCCCGCGCTCAAATCAAAGGCTGGGCAGTCCTCAGGAAGGCCCAGCTCCTGGTGGATGAGACAGGCCTGAGAGGGAAAGAGTCGATCGGAGGTCACCGTGGCGGTGATGCACAGGCCGATGTCCTCCGGTTTCAGTCCTGCCCGCTCCAGAGCCTGCCTGGCGGCGGCTACGGTGAACTGGGTGAGGGACTCTCCCTCCCGGGCAAAACGCCGCTCCCGGATGCCGGTGCGGGCCACGATCCACTCGTCGTTGGTGTCTACCCGGCGGGCCAGGTCGTCATTGGTTATGATTTGGTCCGGAACCGCCCGGCCGGTGCCAAGGATGTGCAGTCCGTTCATGTTTCTTTCTCCTCCCGGACCGCGCCCATGGCGCGGAACTTTTGATAGCGGTGGGCGGCCAGGTCCTTCTCTCGGCTCAGCTGGCTGAGGTGGCGGGTGATGGCCTTGTCCACAGCGGTATACACCGGACGGGGGTCCACGTGGGCGCCTCCCTCGGGCTCAGGAATCACCTGGTCCACCACGTCCAGATGCAGCAGATCGTCGGCGGTGAGCTTCATCACGCCCGCAGCCTCATCGGCCCGGGAAGCGTCCTTCCACAGAATGGAGGCGAAGCCCTCCGGGGAGAGTACCGAGTAGATGGCGTTCTCCAGCATAACGATCCGGTTGCCCACGGCCAGCGCCAGAGCGCCGCCGCTGCCTCCCTCGCCGATGACCACGGTGACCACCGGGACGGTGAGGGAGCTCATGAGAGCCAGAGAGGTGGCGATGGCCTCACCCTGGCCCCGCTCCTCCGCCTCCAGACCGGGGTAAGCGCCCGGGGTGTCTACGAAGGTGATGATGGGGCGGCCGAATTTCTCGGCCTGGCGCATCAGCCGCTGGGCCTTGCGGTAACCCTCGGGGGAGGGCATACCGAAGTTGCATTTCATGTTTTCCTCAAAGTTGCGCCCCTTCCGGTGGCCGATGACGGTGACCGGCTTTCCGTGAAAGCGGGCGATGGCTCCGAAGATGCTGGGATCTTCCCGGCACAGCCGGTCTCCCTGACAGACAAAGATGTCGGTAAACAGGTTGTGGACGAAGTCCATGGTGCCGGGGCGGCCCGGCATACGAGCGATCTTCACCCGCTGGGCGGCAGTTAAGTTGCTCATCGGTGGAGAACCCCCTTTCGATGCAGGGCTAGCAGCTGGGAGAGGGTCTGGCGCATCTCACGGCGGGGGACGATCTGGTCCACAAAGCCGTGCTCCTCCAGATACTCGGCGCGCTGGAAGCCCTCGGGCAGCTCCTGGCCGATGGTCTGCTGGATGACCCGGGGACCGGCAAAGCCAATGAGTGCCCCGGGTTCAGCCAGAGTGATATCGCCCAGAGAGGCAAAGCTGGCAGTGACGCCGCCGGTGGTGGGGTGGGTGAACACGGAGATGTACAGCCCGCCCGCCTGAGAGAAGCGCTCAATGGCAGCGCTGGTCTTGGCCATCTGCATAAGGGAGAGGATTCCCTCCTGCATCCGGGCGCCGCCGCTGGCGGAAAAGATGATGAGAGGCAGCTTGTGCTTCTGGGCGTATTCCACGGCCCGGGTGATCTTCTCGCCCACGGCCACGCCCATGCTGCCCATGAAGAAGCGGCTGTCCAGCACGGCGAACACCGCCTGGCGGCCGTCCAGCTTGCCGACAGCGGCCACCGCCGCATCGCTCAGAGCGGTCTTTTCCCGCTGGGCAGTGAGCTTGCCCTCATAGCCGGGAAACTCCAGGGCGTTGGGGGCAGTGAGCTCGGGCCATAGCTCCTGGAAGGTGAAGGGGTCCAGCAGCAGAGAGAGACGCAGGTAGGCCCCGATGGGCAGGTGATACCCGCAGTGGGGGCAGACATACTCCGTCTTCACCAGCTCCTGGTTCTGGCACTCCCGGCCACAGCCCGGACAGGTCTGAGAGCCGCCGGAGGGAAGGTCGGAGCGCTTGGCGGCGGCCTCCACGGCCTGCTCCCGCTGACGGCGCAGTCGGTCCAGCCGGTCCCGGCGGGAACGAAACAGTGGTTGCATTTAGTCCTCCTTATCCCAGCCCAGCAGCTCGTCCTGATGGGCGGCCAAGAATCCTGTATCATACTGGCCCTTTACAAAGTCGGGGTGATGCAGGATCAGGTGACAGAAATCGGCGGTGGTGGGGTATCCCTCAATAATCATCTCCTCCAGGCAGCGGCGCATGCGCCGGATGGCCTCCAGACGGGTGGGGGCGTGGACGATGACCTTGGCCACCAGAGAGTCATAGTAGGGAGATACCTCATAGCCGTTATACAGCATGGAGTCCACACGAACCCCGGGGCCGCCGGGGAAGTGGACGAAACGGGTGGTGCCCGGCGCGGGGCGGAAGTCCTGAGTGGGGTCTTCCGCATTGATGCGGCACTCCATGGCGTGGCCCCGGAGGACAACATCCTCCTGCTTGACCGACAGAGGCAGCCCAGCGGCGATGCGCAGCTGCTCCCGCACCAGGTCGATGCCGGTGACCATCTCGGTGACCGGGTGCTCCACCTGAATTCGGGTGTTCATCTCAATGAAGTAGAAGTGCCCCTCCTGGTCCACCACAAACTCGATGGTGCCGGCGTTTTCGTAGCCGGCAGCCCGGGCAGCGGTGACCGCGGCCTGGCCCATGGCCTCCCGAAGTGCGGGGGTGAGAATCTTAGAAGGGGATTCCTCCACCAGCTTTTGATTCTTGCGCTGGATGGAGCAGTCCCGCTCGCCAAGATGGATCACGTTGCCATGGCGGTCGGCCAGGATCTGAAACTCAATGTGCTTGGGGTTGAGAATCAGCTTCTCCAGATAGAGCTGTCCGTCTCCGAAGCAGGCCAGAGCTTCCGCCCGGGTCTCCTGGAACTTAGCCTCCAGGTCCTCGGGGCGGTCTACCCGGCGCATACCACGGCCGCCGCCGCCGGCGCTGGCCTTGACCAGCACAGGGTAGCCGATTTTTTCGGCGATCTCCTGGGCCTGCTGGGCGGTCTCCACCGCTCCGTCCGAGCCGGGGACCACCGGGACG
>NZ_JBKVXZ010000071.1:0-15411 GCF_046973065.1 Flintibacter sp.
TGCGACCCCTGCCTTTATCCTGCTTTTTCTTTCGTCCTCCGCAGAGCCCTCAAAAGCGGCTCAAATTTGCGGTGAAAGCTCTGGTGGGGCTTGGACTCCACCCAGCCCGGTCGTGGCGCACAAAGCGGCACACAGGGGCAAGCACGGGTCGGTCATGCGCTCTGCTCTTTGTCCGATGGAACGAACTCCACGCCGGACTTCTTCGCCTGTTGCTGCACTCGCTGTTGAGCTGCTGCCTGTTCCAGTGCAGACAACTGCCGCGCGTGATAGAGAGCGATCGCGTTTTGGATCGGCAGGATGGTGTACCGGAGACAGCCGTTGCGCTTGAGGCCGTCCCGGGTGATGACATCGGTGCGCTCCGTAGCGATGAGACCGTGTTCCACCAGTAGTCCTACATACTTGGCTACAGTGTTGACCGAGATCCCCAGCTTGTCCGCAATGGTCGGGTAGCTGACCACGCACTGCCAGGTTCGCCGATCCTCGATCCTCAGCAGGTAGGCGTAGATGGCCAGTTCATACACATGGAGCCCCAACTCGAACACCGCGTTAGGGAGCATGAAGAAATACTTCTTCACATCTCGCTTCTGATTTCCCATCATCCCTGTACTCCCTTCGTGTGCGCGGAGATCCATCTCCGCAGTTCCTCCTCGGGAACCACGATGCGCTTGCCGATGCGCAGAGAGGGGAAGTCCTCCTCCTGGACCAGTTCATAGGAGCTGGTATCTGAAATACCCAGTAGGTCGGAGAGTTGTTTCATGTTCAGCATCAGCGGCAGTTCGTCATAGCTTTTGTAGATCGATTTTTTCATTCAAGTACCTCCTCTTGTTTTCTTCTCTGCATAATTTTCACGGTCTTGTCTCCTTGACCTGCACCTCCTCTCTGACCGGCGCTTGGACAACTCTCTACTGCTCGGGCACGGACAAAGAAGATCCTGAGAAAAACAAAAACCGGGCACATGAGAACAACTCGACACTTGGCAGGAACCTACCTGCCTTGTTTCGTATGTTTCTCATGCGCCCGGCGATTCGGTGGAGACTTTTCATTCTACGCTGACTGGCTGCCAGCGCACCCCTTTGCTCGGTGCAGCATTTTGCGACTATTCAGATTGTGATTTCATTCTAACAGAACAGGTGTTCTGTGTCAATGCTTTTATAGAAAATTTGTTCTATTTATTTTGGTGCAGAGAATACAGGAAGCAAGACAACGGACTCGGCCGAGAGGACGAACCCGTTCAAAGCTGATGGCGCGGAATTCCGGTCATCGGCGTTTTCCTTGATTATGGCATAGCAACAAGACGGAAGGGCGGGACGGCACAGCCGTTCCGCCCTCCACCGATGCAGGGGTGATGTTTACTTGGTCAGGATCTCCACGAAGCGCATGGGGAGCCAGCAGTCCGGTGTCGGTGCCGGAGATCAGGCCCTCGCCCACGGCCCAGCGCATGGCTTCCACGGCGTAGCTGTTATGGAGGGCGCCTTTGACGGTACAGCATCAACACCGGTGGAGCAGTACGAAAACCTGCGGGAGACTTACGCCGACATTGCACGGATCTGTGACCCAGCGAAACTGCCGCAGTCGGAAGAGCCCCGGCCGATCCGGCTTCGGAGTTTGCTGGAGCTGCGGTTATTGGTGCTGGCACTCTACTTTGAGCAGGACAGTCAGAGGATTTGCCGGTATGACTGCTGGGGATATTTTATCCAGAAAACGAAAAAGGTCACCCGGTACTGTGACCGGGTTACCAATGGTCAGAGCTGAAACAGCGCGGCGCGAATCTGGCAAGGCTGGAGAAGACCTCAAAGGATGAAGCGCTTCTGATTTATAAAAAGCTGCGGGACAGGATGTATGCGCGCTTGCTCCACTGGCAGGATGCAGCACCCTTTGAGCGCTCTAACCTTCTACCGATAGACTATGGGCAGTACGACCAGTGGAACGAGAGCGCACGGCTGGCGAGAGAGGAGTATGTCCGGGGGAACCTGACCGCAGAGGAGTTCCTGCGGAAGATCGACACCATCCATGAGCTGATGAGCTACGAAGTGGACAAGATCAATCTACCTGATGAGCCAAGTATGTGGCAGCAGCTTGTTGCGCGGGATTTCAGATTTGATCCAGAACGATATTGCCCAATAGAACTGGCGAGACTGAATCTGAGCTGCCCTGATCCCCAGTGGCAAATACTGACCGCCGATAATCTGCGAAGGGAAGTGCAGAAGGGATACCAGAGTCTGAAAAAGAAATATGGGAAATGAAAAACACTCGGGGTCAGCTCAGAGAAGATCTGATTCCGAGTGTTTTTATTGATTTCAGCAGCGCAGAATATTAAGTAAGAGAATGAAAACCGTATAGAAATTTTATATAAAGCTTTCTATAACGTATATATCGGGACTACACATAGAAGGATAAGGTACAATAATTTTCGCAAATTGGAAAGTATACAAAAGGAGACATGGTTTGCAGTACTCTGGTAGAATGAAGTCGCGACACACCATTCTGAAAGGAGGCGGCAAACCATGTCCGAGAAGATTGTACAGCTGAACGAAGAAGTAATCAAGGGGCAGCTCAAGGAACTTGTACGCGGCAGCGTAGAGGAAACACTCAACGAGCTTCTGGAAGCCGAGGCGGAGAAGCTGACCCAAGCGGCCCGGTACGAGCGTAACGAGCAGCGCCAGGGCTACCGCAGCGGCCACTACAGCCGCAACCTCACTACGACTTCCGGAGACGTTACTCTCAAGGTGCCAAAACTCAAGGGGATCTCCTTCGAGACTGCTATTATTGAGCGGTATCGCCGCCGGGAGAGCAGTGTGGAGGAAGCCCTCATTGAGATGTATCTGGCCGGCGTATCTGTCCGGCGTGTGGAGGATATTACTGAGGCCCTCTGGGGCAGCAAGGTTTCTCCCTCCACCATCAGTGAGTTGAACAAGAAAGCATATGTCCACATTGAGGATTGGCGGAACCGTCCTTTGCAAGGTGGGCGATATCCGTATGTCTATGTGGATGGGATCTACCTACGCCGCAACTGGGGCGGAGAGTTTGAGAATGTGGCCATTCTGGTGGCGATTGCGGTCAATGAGGATGGTTATCGTGAGGTCCTGGGTGCCGCTGAGGGGATGAAAGAGGACAAGTCCAGCTGGGTCAATTTCTTCCAGTGGCTGCGTGGCCGTGGCCTGGACGGCGTAAAACTCATCGTTGGCGACAAGTGTCTTGGTATGCTGGAAGCCGTGGGAGAGGTGTATCCTGAGGCCAAATACCAGCGGTGTACTGTCCACTTCTACCGTAATGTGTTCTCCGTTACGCCTCGCTCAAAGGTGAAGCTGGTGGCCAAGATGCTCAAGGCGATCCACGCCCAGGAGAGCAAGAAAGCCGCCCGTGAAAAGGCCAAAGCTGTGGTAGAAGAACTGCGTGCTATGAAACTGAAGGAAGCCGCCAAGAAGGTGGAGGATGGCATTGAGGAAACGCTTACCTATTGCGATTTTCCCAGCGAACACTGGACTCGCATCCGTACCAATAACGTCATTGAACGGCTCAACCGGGAGATCCGCCGCCGCACTCGTGTAGTGGGCAGTTTCCCAGACGGCAACTCCGCCCTCATGCTGGTCTGCGCCCGGCTGCGCCATGTGGCCGGCACCCAGTGGGGCAACAAGAAGTACATGAACATGAAGCACCTGGAGGCAACTCTTGAGGACACCTCCATTGCTGGATGACTTCATTCACACCAGGGGCTGCAAACCAATTTGCGAAAAACTCTTGACACTACCCATAGAAGTACTTTTGGACACACAACGGCGGATGGGATTCCATTTTCCGCTGAGGATAACTTTGTTGGATACAAACGCTCCCCCTATAAGAGATAGTTTTACATTTACTGCCTCTTATAAGGGGAGCGTAGTATTTTGAACAAGCCGTCCAGTCGATTTATTTTGCCGCTATTCCGTGGCAGCCTATTTCAATATGGACTATGGAGCATCAGCCAAAACGGTCTTTGGGCAGATGGATGTCAGCGATTGGAATAGCCAAGCATAGAGGACAGTCGCCGGGTATGCTGGAGTAGAGACTGCGCGTACCGCATTTGCTCTTCTTCAGTCATGGAACGGCTGGAAAGACTGATGGCGCCCAGCGGTTTGCGGTTGTAGTTCATCAAAACGGTACCCAGACAAAATAGTCCCGGTTCATTCTCCTCGATATCCAGCGCATAGTTCCGCTCCCGAATCCGGGCAATGTCCTGCATCAGCTCATCTGCAGTACGGATGGTATTGGGGGTTAGGGGTTTGGCATCCATCATTTCCCACTTGCGCAGGATTTCTTCATTGGAATATGTACTCAAAATGGCCTTTCCGGCACTGGTGGAATAGAGAGGAGATCGTCCTCCCACACGGGTATAGATAGAAAATGGCGAGTTATTTCTGTCAAAACTTTCCAGACACAAAAGCTCGTTGTTGTCTTCTACGGAAAATTGGGCTACAACACCCAGTTCATTGGACAGTGTTTCCAGTTCACCTTTAACCAGATTGATATAGTCCAAATTTCGAACTGCGTGTACGCCGACTTCAAAGGCTTTCAGAGAGAGGGAATAATCACCGGTTTTAGCATCCCGGAGTAAATAGCCGTTATTACAAAGTGTGGTGGCAACTCGCAGCAGGGAGGCCTTGTTTAATCCCAACTCTCTATGCAGATTGTTCAGGCTTATGGATTCCTGCTTGGCCACGGTTTCCAGAACCAGAAACGCGCGGTCAATAGCTTGGACTGAGCTGTTGGAAGTTGAAGAAGTGGGCATAAAATAGAACCTCCTTTGTGGAATCTACAAATTGTTTTCTTACTTTTGCATTATATACACGAAAACCCTGCGCGTCAAATGAAAAAAAGCGTTCGAAAAGTGAAACGGGATATCTGGATGTTAAAATACACAATATAATTTTAAAAATGATGTATCATTTGTAGAAAAGTAAAATATGGTATTTACATTTGGGTTCAAAACTTGTATAGTAATCTTGCGTTTCAAAAAACGATATTTATATTTCAAAAATAATTTCGGTCGGGAGGAATCCTAAATGGCAAAGGCAATGGCAAACACAGAGTTATGCAAGGGCTGCCGGCTGTGTGTCGGAGTTTGTCCGAAAAATGCAATTATTCCGCTGGAAACCGTTAACAAGAAGGGCTATGAAATCATCCAGGTCGACGATGAACTGTGCATTGGCTGTGGGATGTGCTACAAGATTTGCCCGGATTATGTCTTCACGGTGGAGTGAGAAAGGAGAATTGACGTGAGTGAATCCTACAAGCTGTTGAAAGGAAATGAAGCTATCGCAGAAGCTGCGCTCCGTGCAGGGTGCCGCTTCTACGCCGGCTATCCCATTACCCCCCAAAGTGAGATCCTGGAGTATATGGCCGACAATATGGAAAAGCGCGGCGGCGTTTTTATCCAGGGCGAGAATGAAATTGCCAGCATGAGCATGCTTTACGGCGCAGCTGCCTGCGGTGCCCGGTGTATGTCTTCTTCTTCTGGTCCGGGTTTTGACCTCAAGCAGGAGGAGATTTCCTATCTGTCTGCGGCCGAACTGCCCGCTGTCATTGTCAATGCTATGCGCTATGGCCTGGGTGACGGCGAGATCACTGCCGGTCAGGATTCTTACTGGGTGTCTACCAGAGGCGGTGGTCATGGTGACAAGCGGCTGCTGGTTCTGGCGCCTGCCTCTGTACAGGAGTGTGCGGATCTGACCTACATGGCATTCGATCTGGCGGAGAAGTATCGCAATGTGGTCGAGATTCTCAGCGACGGCGCTATTTGCCAGATGATTGAAAAATGCTATTTGCCCGAATCCAAGGAACATGATATGGACAAGTTTGACTGGACCCTCACCGGCAAACCGCGGGATCAGAAGAAAAACAAGGCCTATAACGTCAGCTACTATGAGGGATACGAGAGTTACAATCAGCGTATGCGGAACAAGATCCGGACCATGTTTGAGGAGGAGCAGCGTTGGGAGAACTTCATGACTGAAGACGCTGAATTGGTGCTGGTTGCTTATGGAATCTCTTCCCGCGTATGCCGTTCTGCTGTTCGGCAGGCCCGGAAGGAAGGCCTGAAATTGGGCCTTATTCGTCCCATCACGGTGTGGCCTTATCCCCGTAAGGCATTTGCACAGCTTCCGGAGAGTGTGAAGGGCTTCGTTTCTGTGGAAATGAGCCTCACTTCTCAGATGGGCGAGGATATTTTGCTGGCTACCCGCAGTGAAAAACCGCTCTATGGTTATCTGACCAGTAAGGACCTGCCTACTGTCGAAGGGATTATTGACTACTGCAAGGAAATCCAAGCGGGCAACGTTCAGCCTATGGAGGTGCTATAAGATGCCTACTTACAAGAAACCGGAATCCATTATCAATACTGCCGGATACTGTGGCGGCTGCGGCCATGGGATTGTCCAGCGTCTGATCGCAGAAAGTATCGAGGAGTTAGGGCTCCAGGATCAGGTTATTGCCTGCGTGGATATCGCCTGCGCTTTCTGGTCTCAGGACGCTATGAACTTTGAATTTATTGCAGGGCCTCACGGACGTTGCGCTTCCGTTGCCACGGGTATCAAAAAAGTCCGCCCCAACAAGACCGTCTATGTACATGCGGGAGATGGTTGCTCCTATGTCATTGGACTGGATGAAACTGCCTATGCTGCCATCCGAGATGTGCCGATTACCATGATCGTGGTCAACAATGGAATCTTTGGTATGACTGGCGGCCAGATGAACCTGGCGACCACGCTGCTGGGTGACAAGACGCTTAGCAGTAAGACGGGGCGGAAGAAGGAGACCATGGGACAGCCTGTGGACATGCTGAAAGCATTTTCTGCTTTCGATGTGGAGTTCCTGGCCCGTGGCGCGATTTACGACCCCAAGCATATCGACCAGACCAAAAAGTTCATCAAGAGGGGTTTTGAGAATCAGCGGGATGGCAAGGGCTTTTCGTTGATCGAGGTTCTGTCTCCGTGTCCGACAAACTGGAAGCTGACTCCTGTACAGGCCAACGAAAAGATCAAGAATGAAAATGAGAAGATGTTCCCTGTGGGCGTCTATGTGGACCGTGGAGGTGCAAATAATGGCTGATATGATTTTGGCAGGCTTCGGCGGACAGGGAATTCTGACCGCAGGCAAGATCCTCATTGATGTAGCCGCACGGCAGGGAAAGGAAGTCAGCTGGACCTCTTCTTATGGCGCTGAGATGCGGGGCGGTACGGCCAGCTGCAGTGTGGTGATTTCCGATGAGGAGATCGGAAGCCCTTATCCTACAAAGCTGGATGTCTTGCTGGCGATGAACGAGCCTTCTTTCGACAAATTTATCGGCGATGTGCGAGACGGCGGCGTGGTCGTAGTCAACAGCTCTTTGATGGGGGAACGGGAGTATCCGAAGAACGTCAAGGTATTCGGTGTAGATGCCACCAATATTGCCAATGGCCTGAACAACGGACGGGCTGCTAATTTGGTGATGCTGGGCGCTATGATGCAAGCCACCGGTCTCATCGATCCGGAGACTTTTGGCGAGGGTCTGGATCAGTACTTCTCCAAGAAAGGCCGGAATATCCCGTCGAATTTGGAATGCTACCGTTCCGGCATGGAGACTGTAAGAGAACTGTGAGGAGGACAGGCCAAATGGGCAGAACCTTGCAAACAAAGCAGACCATTTTGGAACTTGCCTATATAGTCGGCGGCTGTGTTCTATATGCGCTATCCGTCGTGTGGTTTCTGGATCCGGTACACATTATCCCAGGCAGTGTCGCGGGAATTGCTGTAGTGACAAAGGCGCTGTTTGACATTCCGATTGGTGTTCTTAATCTGGTGATCAATGTGCCCTTGGTGCTGGTAGCTGTGTTCTTCTTGGGGAAAAAATTGCTGGTATATACGGCTTTGACAGTTCTTCTTAACTCCGTTTTGATGGACTGGTGGGCGCACCTGCCTCCTCTGACAGAAGATATGCTGCTTGCATCTGTGTTTGGCGGCGTTGTGATGGGTATTGGTTTGGGTATGATCCTGAAAGGCGGTGCTACTACTGGAGGAACCACGGTAGTAGGGCGTCTGGTGGTCCGGAAGTATCCGAATCTTCCGATTGGTACGATCCTGCTGATTGGGGACTTTGTAATCATCACTGTGGGCTCTATTTTGCTGCAGGACTGGGATCTGTTTCTGTACTCTGTGTTAGACCTGTATATATGTGTGATTGCCATTGACAAGGTGATGTACGGCTTCGACGTAAAGTCTGCCGCGGTACTTTATACACCAAAGGCAAAAGAATTGGCACAGACACTTCAAAACAGCTATCCCTGCCGGACAGAGATGCTGGAGGGCGGTCAGGGGCTGGTGTGCTATTGCAGGAAATCGCTTGTCAATAAGATCCAGCGGGAAGTGCAGTCCTGTGATCCGGAAGCAGTGTGTGCCTGCGTGAATCTGGATTATTCCTTTGGCAGCATCGACTGTCGGAGGTAAGGAAACACTCCTTTCGTAGCAGTTGGATAATTCTTTGCTTTATTTTTGCGCCGAATGTACCAGGGTGGATGTTCTCCACTCTGGTACACAATAAAAAACTTAGGAGGAACGCGATATGAAACTGGAAGAACTCAAAAGTGAACATGCTCCGAAGGCAATCGGTCCCTATTCCCATGGCAGGAAGTACGGCAACATGATCATCACTTCCGGCCAAATCCCGTTGGACCCTGATACGAATGAGATGGTGACTGAGATCAAGGCTGCTACCAGGACTGTACTGAACAATCTCCTTTCCATTGTGGAAGCAGGCGGCGGATGCAAAGAAAGCATCGCAAAAGTGGATGTGTTTGTCAAAACACTGGATGATTTTGCTGCTATCAACGAAGTCTATACGGAGTTTTTTGGAGAGCATCGTCCGGCCAGAGTGCTGGTTCAGGTCGGGGATCTGCCGGCCGGCGCCAAGCTGGAGGCTGCTATGACTGCATTTGTGTGCGACTGACGGGAATGGATAACATGTAAAACAGCGGGTATTCGTATCCGCGGAAAGAAAGGGGATAGCAATGAAACTGACAGACTATGAAAAGTCTATGCTGGATGGTGCACAGGGTGAAATGAGACAGCAGGCCATGCAGGCCCTGTGCGATCTGGCGGCGTTCTACGACGTGGAGGAATTCGTGGAAATTGTTGGATGCCACGATGACAGCACGGTTTACGCTGGTGAAGCCCAGGTTGCATTTGCGGAGCATTTGGCTGCTAAGGGGGCCAAGTTTGCTGTACCCACAACCACCAATGCCACTGCTTGCGACCTCAACCTTTGGGATCGGCAAAAGCACGATGTGGAGACCATGTCAGCCACACGCCGTATTGAAGCTGCGCATGTAAAAATGGGCGCTATTCCTACTTGGTCTTGCGCGCCCTATCATGTGGGCGTGGCGCCGTCTTTTGGCCAGCAGTTTGCCAGTGCGGAATCCAATGTGATTTGTTATTACAACTCGATCATTGGCGCCCGCACCAATCGCTATGCAGGTCCGCTGGAGCTGCTGTGCGGTATTGCCGGACGTGTTCCTTATTTCGGCCTGCACAGACCGGAAAATCGCTTTGCTGAGGGCCTGGTGAAACTGGGTTCTGATATTAAGCCGGAGTATTTTGGGGAAGAGGATATTTTTAATCTGATCTCTTATTCATACGGTTCTATCGTAGCAGACCGGGTCTGGGCATTGGAAGGAATGCCTACCAAGGGCGTTACCAACGAGATCCTCAAGCAGTTCAGCGCAACCGCCGCCTCTTCGGGAGGAATTGCGCTGTTTCATATGATTGGAGTCACACCTGAGGCGCAGACCAAGGAACAGGCTTTCGGCGGCAAGACCCCAAAAGAGGTGGTAGAGATCCATCTGTCTGATTTGGCGGAAGCGGAACGCCAGATCACCAATCCGGATGTGACGGATATTGATGCGATTGTTCTGGGCTGCCCTCACTGCTCGTACAATGAGTGTGCAAAGGTGGAAGAGCTGTTCCGGGGCCGTCGTGTCCATGACAATGTGCACTTCTGGCTGATTACACCCAGAAGTGTGGCTGATCGTCTGAAGGACAGCGGACTGTATGAGCGTTTGATTCGCCTGGGAGTTGAGATCTACAGTGATGGCTGCATTTTGGAGTATCGGAACAAGAATCTTGGAACGAAAACCATGATGTCCAACTCTGGCAAGTTTGACACGTATTGCTTCTCTATGCGGGGATTGCAGCCGGTATTTGGCAGCATGAAGGAATGCATTGAGTCCGCAGTGGCGGGCAAGGTCGTAAAGGAGGCGAAACCATGGAGAAAGTAACTGTCAAGTGTAAGACTGCGGTTTACGGCAATGTCCGGGCTGAACTGCTTTATGCCAACGAACCTATGAGTTTCTGGGGCACAGTGGATCCCCAGACCGGCACCATCCGGGACAATCGGCATTCCCTTTATCAAAAGAATATGGCCGGTAAGGTTTTGGCCTTTACAACACCAAAGGGCAGCAGTGGTACGGGCCTGATCATTCTGGAACAGATCCGGACTGGCTGTGCGCCTGCCGCTATCATCAATCTTCGTAGTGATCCGGTGGTTTTGACCGGTCCGATCATCGCCAAGCGGTTTTACAATGTGGATATCCCTGTGGTCAACCTCAGCGAGGAAGATTATGCCAAGCTGGAAGGGGCCAAGGAAGTGGAATTCCACGATGACCGGGATGAGATCGACATTTACTACGAGTGAGATGGAAAGCGGAAGATGGCAGTGATTTTCCAATAAGTTCTAAAAAACTTTTGAAGAATCCAGGGAGAAATAGATTGGGGAGAACATATGAAAAATATAAGCATCAATAAAGCCGCGTTTTGGCCGGCGTTGGCATGTTTGTGTGTTCTGGTGGGTGCCGGCGTTTTTGCGAAAGATGCTCTTGGTAGTATCCTGAACAGTATCCTCTATGGAATGGCAGATCGGGCCGGATGGTTCTTTGAGCTGTTTGCCATTGTATGTATCATCCTGACAATTGTTCTCGCGTTTTCAAAGTTTGGTAATATCAAAATCGGAGGTCCTGACGCAAAGCCGGACTTTAAAACGTGGAACTGGATTACCATGTCTTTGTGCGGCGGCATCGGCACGGGCCTGCTGTTCTGGGCAATGGGTGAACCCATTTATCACTTCATGACTCCTCCGGTGGCGGCAGGAGTGGAAGCGGGAAGCCGCGAAGCTGCGATTTTCTCAATTTCCCAGACGATGTGGAACTGGTCTATTCCTCAGTACTGCATGTACACGATTTGCGCTGTGGCCTTTGCACTGACGGCCTATAACCTCCGCAAACCGCTGGCCTACGGCCCGGTGCTGAAGTCTGCTCTTGGCCGAGATTCCAGCAAGCTGGAGACGTTGGTTCACGGACTGACGATTTTCACCATGTGCGGTGCTGTGGCATGCTCCATGGGCGTGGGCCTGATGCAGATCGGCGCCGGTGTGGAGTATCTGCTGGGATTGAAGACTGGTGTAGGTGTTTGGCTGGTGGTGGCGGTGATCATCACGGTGCTCTTCACGGTTTCCTGTGTTTCCGGTATTGGTAAAGGCCTGAAAAAGCTTTCTTCCTTCACAACGATTGTCTTCATTGGCATGCTGATCTTTGTGTGCATTTTTGGCCCCTCCACCTTTATGGCCAAGCTTGGCACGGAGTCCTTTGCACATTTGATGGATAATGCGTTTTCGCAGACGGCAATTCTGAATACGATGGCAGAAGGCGATACCTGGTATGCTGACTGGATCGTACAGTATTGGGCATCCTTTATCGTTTACGCGCCTATTCTGGGTATGTTCCTGAGCCGTATGGCAAAGGGCCGGACCATCCGCTCCTTTATTCTCGTCAATGTGTTGGCCCCTTCTTTATTCTGCATGGTGTGGATCGCTGCTTTTGGCGGCATTACTGTTGATCTGCAGAGCAGCGGAGCTTTTGATATTTGGACTGCTGTGAATACGACCGGTATGGAGTCTACAATTTTCTATATTCTGGACTCCTTCCCGTTAGGCAAGGTTTTGATTGCAGTGTTCCTGATTGCTATTTTTACGTCTTTTGCAACCATGGCCGATCCTGTTGCTGCTGCATTGGCGACCATCAGCACCCATGGCCTCAGTGTGGATGATGAGGCTCCCCGGCCGCTGAAGATCCTCTTTGGTATCATCATGGGTGTTGTTGCGTATCTGCTGGTGGCCTCCGGCGGCGTGAGCTCTGTAAAGGGCATGTGGGTCATCATTGGATTCCCGATTGCATTCATCATGATCGTAATTATTATCTCTGCATTCCGGAATGCTGGAAAGTGTTCTGCGAAGAAGGACTATATGCTGGCAGAGGATCCGGTGAAGTCCGAAAGATGAGATATGCTGTCCTTGGTGCGTGACCGGAAGATATATATTACGGCATGTCCAGACGCCGAATACAAATAGTTCCCAATGGTCGCGATGGTGGACAAGCATCCAGGCATACCTGCCTGGCGGACTGGGAGGGGGCCTGAGCGCCCCCTCCTTTTCTAAAAGTGAATTTTGATATTAAGGAGAATTTTTTATGACTCATCAACCTACGGCTGCCTGCTGCAATCCGGAGGAAAAGCCGCTCTCCGGCGTTCGCGTGCTGGATTTGACCCATGCATACAGCGGTCCGTTCTGCACGATGCATCTGGCTGATCAAGGAGCGGAAGTAATTAAGATCGAGGTACCCGGAAAAGGGGATCAGAGCCGGAATTGGGCACCGTTCAAGAATGGCTCCAGCGGCTATTTTGCCTATATCAATCGAAACAAATATGGTATCACGCTGGATCTGAAGTCCGAGAAAGGTCGTGAGCTGTTTAAAAAGCTGGTGGCCGAAGCGGACGTGGTATGCGAGAATTTTCGGGTAGGGACGATGGAGAGACTTGGTCTCGGCTATGAGGTCCTCAAGGAAATCAATCCGGGTCTCATTTATGCATCTATTTCCGGGTTTGGACTGGAAGGCCCGCTGGCTCAGCGTCCTTGCTATGACATTATTGCCCAGGCCATGGGTGGCATGATGAGCATGACCGGCTTTGGCGACCAGCAGACGAAGGTCGGCCCTGCGATTGCCGACAACTATTCCGGTACATATCTGGCGCTGGGCATCGCCATGGCGCTATACCAGCGCAGTAAAACCGGAATGGGGCGGCGGCTGGATGTATCTATGGTGGATACGATTTTTTCTATTCTGGAGGCAGGAGCGGTAGAATATACGATTAACGGCCACATTTCCGGGCCGGAGGGAAATAGAGATCCTGGAATCTCCCCCTTCGATTCCTTTCATGCGAAGGATGGCAGCTTTGTCATGGCCTGCGGAACTGATGGATTTTGGAAATCGCTCTGCGGCCTGATGAAGCGATTGGATCTTGTAGATGATCCGCGCTTTGTTACCAATGCAAAGCGGTGCGAGAATTATCTCAGCGAGTTGAAGAGTATTATTTCTGCGTGGGCCGTCAACTACACGGTGGATGAGATGGAGGAGATGCTTGTTGGAGCAGGGATTCCCTTCGGTCGAATTCTAACGATGGACCAGGTCTGTGCGCAAGACGTACTGCGCGACCGCAATATGCTTTGGACCGTAAAGGACACCGGAATCGGAGAGGAAATTGAGATCCCGGGATCTCCCATCAAGATGCATGGCTGCGCAGATATGGCTATGCGGTCTGCGCCTGTTGTTGGTGAGCATACGGACAGTATTTTGCGGGATGTGCTGGGGATGGATGATGCGCAGATCACTCAGCTCCATAACGACCATGTCGTTTGATCCGTTCCGTGGGGTAGTGTTCCGGACTACAAGGCAGATCGGACTGGGACCATAATCCCTGAGGTGACGTAGGATGTCGTGTCACCGCCTGTTTTGCTGTGTTCACTGAAAAAATCGCCCGGACAGAAGACTCTGAAAAAGCCGAGAACCGTTGCGCCGCAACGGTTCGCGGTTTTTTGTTTTTCTCAGGTTGCACTTATGCAAAATCGATGAAAAAGCTTTACTGCAGTGTATTCCTGTTTAGATTCCGAAAATTCTGACTGGTAAGATGGATTTAACTAAGCTGTAATCGTCAAATGGTACCTATAAGAATATCCCTTCCCGGATTTTTAGATATTTCAATGCATATTATTGTAGATGGTGAGAGCAATATAGTTTAAAAGCGCAATTATTCTTTGTTTCAGCAACGCATTTCTTGCGTGGGGGTGTGGTATCCAAGACTTTTTCAGAGACATATCAAATTTAAATAAAGGACTTCTTTTATGATTCGTCTTGTGGTATATTTGATATAAAGAAGAGCCCTACAAGGACGCCTTCCAAAGATGATTGAGGAGTAGATATGCAGATTTGTTTTAGGAACTCAGGAGGGTGATGTCGTGTTGAACCTATTTGTTCTGGATGCAGAAGGAGACAAGGTTCCTGTATATGTTTCTGCAGCTACGCCCGATGATCTGCGTGCTACGGCCAAATGGCAGACACAGTGGACCAGTAAAGCTGCTCTGGAGATGCCCAATAAAGTTGCGCTTCGCCGCACTGGCACCAACGAGCTGCTTGGGCTGATGGCGTATATTGTTGACGGCAGAAGTCTTGCTGTCGAGATCGTCTATGTTGAAAGTGTGGACCACAGCAACACAAATCTTCTCCGTGTAGAGGGAAGACCGAAAAAATATATTGGAATTGCGAAAGCCCCCCCTTGCCTATGCAGTATCTGTTTCGATTGAAAATGGATATGACGGGGTTTTGGTATTCAAGGCAAAGACGAGTGAATTGGTGGCATACTACATCTGTGAATTCGGCGCAAGCCATGCCGGGTCCTATGGTCCATTCCGGCTGGTCATTTGGGAGGATGCCGCACAGTTATTGATCAAAGACTTTGAAGGGAGCGACTGATATGGAACATGAGCGCATGGCTGAACTGGAAAAAATGGAGGTCCATGGTGCGGAAAATGGCTGGGTCGCACCGATGACAGAGGAAGACCGGGAGTTTTTTGCGCACTTCCGTTCTGTGTTCAAACGGTATAATATTTCACCCTCAAAAGCGACAAGGTTGGAGTATGACTTCGTGACAAAGGTTGCGGAGAGTGAGTTTTACCTGCAACGGGTGAATGCGTGAGTTGTGGATTGACCACAGAACCAGCCACAGACGGTGGTGGAATGTATGGAACCAGTACGGAAAAATAGTGACAAAAAGCATATTGATTCAAGAGAAAAACACTAAAAACGAACGAAAAAGATTAGAAAAAATATCAAATCGGCGTTGGTAAGGATGAGGTCGGCGGTTCGAATCCGCCCAGCAGCTCCAGAAAATCCCCGAAATCATGCGATTTCGGGGATTTTTCTTACTTTTTCGGCCGAAACGGTGTGGGTCAAAATTTGGGTCAACCCCCTGACCCACAATTTTAACCACACCTAGAAAAAACAATACCCCATAAATTGGACA
>NZ_JBKVXZ010000072.1:0-15366 GCF_046973065.1 Flintibacter sp.
GATGTAGGGCACCAGGTTGTTGGGGATGCCGTTGGGGTCCTCGCCGATGAGGCCGGACTCGTGGGCACCGATGGGGTTGAAGTAGCGCAGCAGAGCCACGTTCATGGTGGGATCAGCGGCGCAGATGTCGGTGAGGATGCGCTCCAGGAAGAGCTTGGTGGTGCCGTAGGGGTTGGTGGTGCCGCCGGTGGGGAAGTCCTCACGGATGGGCACGCTGGCGGGGTCGCCGTAAACGGTGGCGGAGGAGGAGAAGACGAAGTTCTTCACTCCGTGACGGCGCATGGCGTTAAGGAGCACCAGGCTGTTGACCAGGTTGTTGGTGTAGTACTCCAGGGGCTTGGCTACGCTCTCGCCCACTGCCTTCAGACCGGCAAAGTGGATGACCGCGTCGATGTCGGGGTACTGGGCAAAGAGAGCCTCCACCTGAGCCTCATCGCACAGCTCGGTTTTTACAAAGGGAACTTTTTTGCCGGTGATCTTCTCCACCCGGCGCAGGGATTCCTCGGAAGAGTTGACCAGATTGTCTGCTACCACGATCTCATAGCCCGCCTGGATAAGCTCCACGCAGGTGTGGCTGCCGATGTAACCGGCGCCGCCGCTGACCAGAATAGACATGGGAAGCACTCCTTTCAAAATAAGCGCGCTGCCGCGCAAATGGGCCGTTTTGACCCAAAATTCATACCTTCATTGTAGTAGCTGGCGCAGGGAAAGAAAATAGATGATTCTACACATTGTTTGCACTATCGTCCGCAGAAACGCCGGGCAGTTCGGAGAGCATTTTCACACTCCGGGCATACTCGCTGGGGGACATGCCGGTGACCTTGCGGAAGCGGCGGGAGAAGTAGTGGACCGACTGGAATCCAAGCCGGGCGGCGATCTGTGTAAAGTTGAGCCGGCCATCCCGGATCATCCGCCGGGCGGCCTGAATCTTCAGGTTCCCAAAGTACTCCATCACCCCGCCGCCGGTGTAGGTATGGAACAGCTTTTGCAGCTGACTGCGGCCGATGAGATTGTCCCGGCAGATCTCTTCCAGGGTGAGTGGACGGTCCAGGTTCTGTTCCATGTAGGAGGCCACCCGCTTGAGGCTCTCATCGCCTCCAGGTGCGGTGAGCGGGGGTGCGGGCTGTTCCCGGCGGCGGATGAGACGGATGAGCAGCTCTTCCAGTGCGGCGCATACCAGCTGCTCCCCGCCGAAGGGAGAAATCTCCCGGCGCTGGAGACTCTGGGTGGAGGGATCGTCCAGAGGAGTGGAAAATGCCGCGGTGCTCTCCTCCACGATACGGGCCAGCAGAGCACGTTCCGCTTCTCCCGCTGTGGTGATGAGTCCCTGGAAAAAGTTCATATCCGGACTGTTGCAACCGAAGCTGACTACCACTAGGTCAGGGGCTACCCCGGTGGCAGACAGAGCATGAAATTCGCCCGGAGCATGAAAAATCATCTGTCCCCGGGACAGTTCCCAGACCTGATCGCCGGCAGTCACCCGAAGCGTGCCCCGGTCTACGTACAGCAGCTCCCAAAAGTCATGGGATTCTCCGGAAAAAGCATAGCTTCCGGCATATTCAAAGTAGTGTACCGTGTAGATTTCATGCACGTGGATGGGGCGCTGGGGGAGCAGGGGAAGATAGGCCATGGCAAAAACTCCTTTTTAACGCTACGTGTGTTTCTCCTGTGAGTGCCGGTAGCGTTTGCGGTACTCCATGGGGCTGATGCCCTCCAGACGGCGGAAGCTCTGGGAAAAATAACTGGGGGAGGAAAAGCCCAGGATCTGAGCGATCTGGGATAGGGTATAGTCGGTATTAGTTAGAAGAAATCGACTTTCCTGGGTGCGGCGGGCAATCAGATAACTGATGGGGGAGATGTTGTATTCTTTGCGGAAAGCGTGGACCAGATAGTATTTATTAATGTGGGCGATGGCGGACAACTGGTCCAGCGTCAGGTTCTCTTTAAAATGGTTGTCAATGTAGCGCCGCACCAGATCGCACTCTCGGCTGATCTTGTGCCCGGGCTCTGAAGAGGTGATGGCCAGGTCGTCCTGACGCTGGAGCCGCAGCAAAATAATGTCCAGCAAATGCTGGCAGACCTGATGATAGCCGGTCTGGCCGCCCCGGGCCTCCTGGAGCATCAGCTTCAGGCAGGTGGTCAGCTCTTCCCAGCCGGAGGTGATGTGGGACAGGGCATAGCCCCCCGTGTCGGCCAGTACTTCCAGGCCCTCTACGCCCAGTACCGTATACTCCATGGGGCTGCCCGCCTGGCTCAGCTCGGTGTGAGGGACGCCGGCGTTGACCAGCACCAGGTCGCTGACAGCCACCGAGAAGCTCTCATGCTGGAGCTGAAAACGGCCCCGCCCGGCGGTAACGAAGAACAGTTCTGTACAGGAGTGGGTGTGGATGGTGCAGTTCCACTCCTGGCTGTACTGGGCGCAGGTGATATACAGCAGCTTGGCTTGATTCTGCACCGTAGGAGATTGGGATTCCTGGGAGAAAATATGATGACTGGTGCTCATAAAGCGCGCACCTCCTTCCAAAAACAGGAACAGCAAAGAAAAAATCGGGCGGGAGACAGTTGTAGGAAAATTGCGCTGCCCGCAGGGAAAGTTTTATAGAAATAGTGGTTTGTAAAAAAGGAATCGCACAGATTTTGCTTATGATTGGTTTGTTACTATTATAAAGCCTGGAGGAGAATTGTGCAACTTCTAAAAAAGGAGACTTGAATTTGAAAAAAACTTGCGCGAAACGAAAAGATGAAAATACGACAAAACTTTCAAATTATACATTCTTCCTAAAAGGAAAGGGAATGGGACGGAGACTTTCCGGCAAAACTGCGAAAAAAGCAATATATATAAAAAGTACAGCAAGAAAGGAATTGCTTAAGGAAATTGGAAGCGTATACTTGAATTTAGAAAGCCGCGAGCGAAAACTTCGGTTGGCTGCTTGCGGACAACGGCGTAAATGCAGGGCATTGGGCAGGTCCTGATGGACTTAAGGGAAGAAATCAGACGCAGATGACTTCCTGCCTGGCACCTGCAAAAACGTAACATTTTAGAGGAGGAATGATGAAACATGAAAAAGTTCCTGAGCCTGACTCTGGCCGCTTCCATGTCTCTTGCGCTCCTGGCCGGCTGCGGCAGCAGCAACGGCGGCGGCAGCGACGCCAGCAAGAGCGGTGACGGCAGCAACACTGCCGGCGGCACCATTAAGGTAGCTGCCATCGAGACCAGCTACGGCACCGAGGTTTGGAACAAGGTGTGCGAAGCCTTCACCGAGCAGACCGGCATCAAGGTCGAGCTGACCATCGACAAGAAGCTGGAGGACGTCATCGGCCCCGCTATGCAGGGCGGTGAGTATCCCGACGTGGTGCACCTGGCTGTCGGCCGTGAGGCAGGCCTGACCGAGCAGTTCATCAAGGACAAGAACATCGCTGAGATCACCGACGTGCTGTCCATGAAGGTTCCTGGTGAGGACGTCACCGTGGGCGACAAGATCATCCCCGGCTTCGTCAACGACAACTCCACCACCAACCCCTACGCTGACGGCAAGACCTATCTGGCTCCCATGTTCTACTCTCCCTGCGGCCTGTTCTACAACAAGGGCCTGTTTGCGGAGAAGGGCTGGGAGGTTCCCACCACTTGGGACGAGATGTGGGAGCTGGGCGACAAGGCCAAGGCTGAGGGCATCTCTCTGTTCACTTACCCCACCACCGGTTACTTTGACGCTTTCTTCTATGCTCTGATGTATGAGGCCGGCGGCGAGGAGTTCTTCTACGACGCCACTCACTACGCTGAGGGCATCTGGGATACCGATGCTGCCAAGACCTGCTTCGACATCGTGGAGAAGCTGGCTTCCTACACCAACCCCATCACTCCTGCCCAGGCCAACGATCAGGACTTCACCCAGAACCAGCAGCTGGTGCTGGACAACAAGGCCCTGTTCATGCCCAACGGCACCTGGATCGTCTCTGAGATGGCTGCGGCTCCCCGCGCTGACGGCTTCGAGTGGGGCATGACCGCTCTGCCTGCCATCACCGAGGGCGGCGACCGCTACAGCTACACCTTCTTCGAGCAGATGTGGATCCCCAAGGGCGCTGAGAACATCGACGCTGCCAAGCAGTTCATCGCTTTCATGTACAGCGATACCGCCGCTGATCTGTTCGCCGAGGCCGGCGCTGCCCAGCCTGTTACCGGCATCGTGGATAAGCTGACTGGCGACAAACAGATCTTCTACGGCATCTATGACGACGGCGCCAAGGCCGCCCTGGGCGCTTTCGCTTCCTACAAGTCTGTGGCCGGCCTGGGCACCCAGCGCGAGGTCTTCTTCGATCCCGTCAACGCTCTGGTCTCCGGTTCCATGACCAAGGACGAGTGGGTGAGCAGCATCAAGACCGCCAGCGATCAGATGCGTGCCAACCTGACCTGAGTTCCTGAGTTCGAAACGTAAACACGATCGTACGGGGACGGCGAGCGGTAACTCGCTCGCCGTCCCTCTTTTTCAAAAAATGTGAACAAGCTGTAAACGGGCCGCAGCAGCGGCCGAACTGAAAGGAGCTGAGTGTGTGAGAAGGAACAAAGGGCGCAGCCGCTTCCTTGTGCTGTGCGTGGCTCCTGCCACCATTCTGTTTTTCATCTTTATGATCGTTCCCACGTTGAACGTGTTCCGCATGTCTTTGTATGAACGAGGCGCTTATTCGCCTACCGAGACCTTTGTGGGTCTGAGCAACTTTAAAGCACTGCTCAACGATACCCTGTTTATCCGCTCCATGCAGAATACCATTCTGCTGGTGGTCGTGGTCACCATGGTGACGTTTGCCTTCGCGCTGATTTTCGCCAGCATTTTGACCCATGAGAACGTCAAGGGCAAGAATCTGTTCCGGGTCATTTTCTATATCCCCAATATCCTGTCCGTTGTTGTTATCTCCGGTATTTTCTCCGCGATCTATAAGCCTGAGAACGGTATGCTCAACAGCATCATCTCCATGTTCGCAGGAAAAACGGTGACGGTCCTGTGGAAGGACGCCCCCCTGGTCATGGTCAGTATCATCATCGCTATGATCTGGCAGGCCATTGGCTACTACATGGTCATGTACATGGCTTCTATGGCCAGCGTGCCTGAGAGCCTCTATGAGTCCGCCAGCCTGGACGGCGCGGGCCGGATGCGCCAGTTCTTCCAGATCACCATTCCTCTGATCTGGACCAACATCCGCACCACTCTTACCTTCTTCATCATTTCCACCATCAATATGGCCTTCCTGTTTGTCAAGGCCATGACCTCCGGCGGCCCCAACGGCGCCTCTGAGGTCGCCCTTTCCTACATGTACGGACAGAAGGACGCCGGCCTGTATGGTTACTCCATGGCCATCGGCGTGGTGATCTTCCTGTTCTCCTTCCTGCTCTCCGCCCTGGTCAACCACGCCACCAAGCGGGAGCCCCTGGAATTTTAAGGAGGTGCCCCGATGCAAGAGAAGAAAACCTCCGGAAGCCGGATCTATAAGGTATTTATCTACGTGGCCCTCATTGCCCTGGCGGTCTCCATTGTGGTGCCAGTTTTCTGGGTGTTCATGGCCTCTATCAAGCAGAACAGTGAGTTCTACGGCAACCCCTGGGCACTGCCCGCCGGTTTCTACTGGCAGAACTTTGTTAACGCCTGGAATACCGCCAAGATGGGCGAGTATATGCTCAACTCCGTGATCGTCACTGCCCTGGCTCTGATGATCCTGCTGGTGGTAGCTCTGCCCGCCGCCTACTGCCTGTCCCGCTTCTACTTTAAGGGACGCAAGTTCCTGAACACCGCCTTTATGGCCGGCCTGTTCATCAACGTGAACTACATCGTGGTTCCCATCTTCCTGATGCTGCGGGACGGCGATACCTTCCTGAAGAACACCATCGGCACCCAGTTCCTGCTCAACAATCTGGTGGTGTTGGCTCTGGTGTACGCCGCTACGGCGCTGCCCTTCACCATCTATCTGCTGTCGGGCTACTTTGCCACCCTGCCCCATGACTTTGAGGAGGCAGCCTACATCGACGGCGCCGGATACGGCAAGACCATGGTCAAGATCATCTTCCCCATGGCTCAGCCTTCTATCGTAACCATCATCCTCTTTAACTTCCTGTCTTTCTGGAATGAGTATATCATCTCTATGACATTGATGAGCTCCTCCACCGGCAGCAAGACCCTCCCCGTTGGTCTGCTGAACCTGATGCAGGCCCAGCAGTCTGCGGCCCAGTACGGCACCATGTATGCCGGTCTGGTGCTGGTGATGCTGCCCACCCTGATCCTCTATATCTGCGTGCAGAAGAAGCTGATCCAGGGCATGACCGTGGGCGGACTGAAAGGTTAAGGTGTAGCTATGAGATTTTGGAAAGAACATGTGGCCCTGCGGGTCAGCCTGATCCTGATTTTGACTGTCGTGGGTCTGGGTATGGTGATCGGCGGCTGGAAAATGACCGGCCAGATGACCGGCCTGATCATTATGCTGGTGGGCCTGGTGCTGCTCATTGCGGCCCTGGCCATCTACAACAAGCCCTTCCAGGACGAACGCAGACGCTGAGAAACCATTGCAGCATGCCGGGCGAGTGCAGTCCCGTGCCCGCCCGGTTTTGTGTGCGCCCCAATGGGGCGTAGGAGAGAAACGGATTTGGACCTTTTATTAAGGAGATTGAACTATGAGTGATTTGAAGCAAAACCGGGGACGGGTCACCATCCCCACCGATGTGGACGTGGTGCCCGAGACTCTGGAGCTGCTGGAGCGCTGGGGGGCGGACGCCATCCGGGACTGTGACGGCACCGATTATCCCGAGCAGCTCAAAAGCGTCGACGCCAAGGTGTACTCCACCTATTACACCACCCGTAAGGACAACGCTTGGGCTAAGGCCAACCCGGACGAGGTGCAGCAGTGCTACATCATGACCGGCTTTTATACTGCCAGCCAGGGAGCCCTGTCCATCCCTCTGATGAAGGGCATCAGCCCGGAGCTGATGCAGGTGAACACCCGGGACGACATCAAGCGCTGGTGGGAAGTGATGGACCGCACCACCGGCCAGCCTGTGCCTGCCGACCAGTGGCGCTATGATGAGGAGAGCGGCTGTGTGGTGCTGGACAAGCCTGAGTTTTTCCACGACTACACCGTCAGCTTCCTGGCCTATCTCATCTGGGATCCTGTGCACATGTATAACGCCGTCACCAACGACTGGAAGGACTTTGAGCACCAGATCACCTTTGACGTGCGTCAGCCCAAGACCCACAAGTTTACCATGGAGCGCCTGCGCAAGTTTATCGCCGAGCATCCCTATGTAAACGTCATCCGCTACACCACCTTCTTCCACCAGTTCACTCTGGTGTTTGACGAGCTCAAGCGTGAGAAGTATGTGGACTGGTATGGCTACTCTGCCTCCGTCTCTCCCTTCGTCCTGGAGCAGTTTGAGAAGGAAGTGGGCTATAAGTTCCGCCCCGAGTTCATCATCGACCAGGGCTACTACAACAACCAGTATCGTATCCCCAGCAAGGAGTTCAAGGACTTTATGGCCTTCCAGCGCCGGGAAGTGGCCAAGCTGGCCAAGGAGATGGTGGACATCACCCACGAGCTGGGCAAAGAGGCCATGATGTTCCTGGGCGACCATTGGATCGGCACCGAGCCCTATATGGACGAGTTCAAGACCATCGGTCTGGACGCTGTGGTTGGTTCCGTGGGTAACGGCTCCACCCTGCGCCTCATTTCCGACATCCCCGGCGTGAAGTACACCGAGGGCCGCTTCCTGCCTTACTTCTTCCCCGACACCTTCCATGAGGGCGGCGATCCTGTGAAGGAGGGCAAGGAGAACTGGGTGACCGCCCGCCGCGCCATCCTCCGCAAGCCCATCGACCGCATCGGCTATGGCGGCTATCTGAAGCTGGCCTGCCAGTTCCCCGAGTTCATCGACTACCTGGAGAGCGTGTGCAACGAGTTCCGGGAGCTGTATGAGAACATTAAGGGCACCACTCCCTACTGTGTCAAGACCGTGGCCGTCCTCAACGCCTGGGGCAAGGCCCGTTCCTGGGGCTGCCACATGGTTCACCACGCCCTGTATCAGAAGCAGAACTACTCCTATGCCGGCGTGATCGAGGCCCTGTCCGGTGCTCCCTTTGATGTGAAGTTCATCAGCTTTGATGACATCAAGAACGATCCCAAGTGCCTGGAGGGCATTGACGTCATCCTGAACATCGGCGACGGCGACACTGCTCACACCGGCGGCTACTGGTGGGAGGATCCCTCCATCTCCTCCGCCATCAAGGCCTTTGTCTACAACGGCGGCGGCTTCATCGGCGTGGGCGAGCCCACCGGCCACCAGTATCAGGGCCGCTATCTGCAGCTGGCTCAGGTGCTGGGCGTGGAGAAGGAGACCGGCTTCACCCTGGGCTACGATAAGTACAATTGGGAGCAGCATCCCGACCACTTCATCCTGGCCGACTGCAAGGGCGAGATGGACTTTGGCGAGGGCAAGAAGAGCATCTACGCTCTGCCCACTGCGGAGATCCTGGTGCAGAAGGACAAGGAGGTCCAGATGGCGGTGAACGAGTACGGTTCCGGCCGTGCGGTGTACCTGTCCGGCCTGCCTTACTCCTTCGAGAACAGCCGTGTGCTGTACCGCTCCATCCTGTGGAGCACCCACGATGAGGCGGAGCTGAACAAGTGGTTCTCCTCCAACTACAACGTGGAGGTCCACGCTTACGTGAAGAACGGCAAGTATTGCGTGGTCAACAACACCTATGAGCCTCAGTCCACCACGGTCTACAAGGGCGACGGCTCCAGCTTCCAGCTGGATCTGGCTGCCAACGAGATCCGCTGGTACGAAATCTGATCCTTCAATTACAAATCAAAGAAGCGGCACAGCAATTGCTGTGCCGCTTCTTTTTATGTTTTTAGAATCAAGGAACCCTGGGTTACACAAGTCAAAGCTTAACTGAGAGGCATGACTTATACAGATAGGGGAGGGAGAGGATTATGATTTGAGGTTCCTATCCTTGGCCTCTCATGATCACTAAGAATTTACAATATCGGTGCAGTTTAAATCGAGCTTCTTATTAGTATCTTAAAACAGAATGACACGTTACTATAAAAAACACGAGGCAAACATATGTGTTTACTCCGATATCTTCCAATTTTGACTCGTGCAAAGATTCCGGGGTTTATTCTCCAGTGTCTTGAATCGCTTCTAAAATGATTCCATCCGGGTCTTTGAAATATATCGCTCTGCTCTTGCCAAAGCCGTATCTTGTAAAATCAAAAGACTGCGGTTCGGACAAGCACTCCACTTTATGATCCTTCAAATACCGATACAGTTTGTCGATATCTTCACAGCGAAAACATATTTCGGAAATGGAAGTCTTCTGCAGATCAGGGCGGCTTACTTCAAATCGAGGTTCCAAAAATTGAATCAATTCTAGCGGCGGGGCAAATAGTTCTGAACTCCCATTCAGATAAGCAACCCGCACTTTACATCCAGTACAGCGAAATAAAGCGTCAGTCTCTGGTCCCTCCATAATCAGTTCACCCTGATAGTCAAGCCCTAAAATATCTCTGTAAAATGAGATAGAACGCTCCATGTCGCTGACAGTAATTCCAATATGCATGACCTCACTCAGCATAGCAGTATCTCCTTCCTTGTCATCAATCTTCACAGTCGGAACATTGCGGATTCGTCATGACAAACCGGTCATCAATGTTCTTTTCACCCCACTCACACATGAGCTCCAAAATATGTTCCAGAGACTTTCCCTTTGGAGTGATAGAATATTCTACCCGTGGCGGGACTTCCGCATATACCGTGCGGGTAATCAAACCGTCACTTTCCAGTTCACGAAGCTGGTTTGTAAGGGTCCTTTGAGAAACCTGAGTGATCTCCCGCATCAGCTCACTGAACCTCTGTGTGCCGTTGCGGATTAGGCTATCCAAAATGAGCGGCTTACATTTCCCGCCAATCATTTTCAAGGTTACTTCCATCTCGCAAGTGACCATGATTTTTTCCACTGTACCTCACCTCTTATAGTGAAAATTAGTTTACTTTATAAAAATAATGTGCGTACTTGTTGAAGATTATAAAGAAATATATAATGCAAGTATATCGCATTTTTCTGATAATGCAAGATAATACTTTGCTTGTTTGGGAGGGATTCCATGGCAAAAGCGGTCGAACCGATGACGAGCGGTTCGATTTCCAAACGTATGATTTTCTTCGCTTTGCCGCTTCTCTTGGGGAACTTATTTCAGCAGCTGTACAATACGGTCGACTCTCTGATCGTAGGTAATTTTCTGGGAAGCAGTGCGCTGGCTGCAGTTAGTTCATCCGGAAGTCTGATCTTTATGCTGATCGGGTTCCTGAGTGGTATTTCATCCGGTGCTGGTGTTGTTGTGTCCAGATATTTCGGAGCGGAAGATAAAAATGGTGTTCACCGTGCAGTCCATACGACAGTGGCCTTTGGCCTTGTTGCCGGATTGTTGATGACTGCGGCAGGTGTTTTGCTGTCCCCACAGATTCTGATATGGATGGGGACGCCGGAGAGTGTTATGCCGGAATCAATTACATATTTACAGATCTATTTTTCCGGTTCTCTGGGCTTTGTCATGTACAACATCTTTGTAGGTATTCTGCAAGCGATTGGGGACAGCCGCCATCCACTGTATTATCTGATGATCTCCTCGGTGATCAATCTGGTACTGGATATCCTGTTTATTGAAGTGTTCCATACAGGCGTTGGGGGAGCAGCGTTAGCTACCGTAATTTCACAGGTGTTCAGCGCAATTTTATGTTTGATTCAGCTGCTGCGGACCCACAGCAGCTATCAGCTTAAAATCACAAGAATTCGATTTGACTCCAAAATGCTGGGACAGATTATACGCATTGGACTTCCCTCAGGAGTACAGAACTCAATCATAGCGTTTGCCAACGTTGTGGTACAGTCCTATATCAACGCCTTTGGTGAAATGGCAATGGCGGGCTATGACGGTTTCTCAGTGTATTCAATATTGTTTGGACCGCAACGGCGTAAAAGTTGTGATTGTCGGCTGCCACACCGTGGAAGAAGTGCTGGAGGCGGTAAAATACTACGATGTGACCGATGAAGAGCGCAGCTATGTCCATATTTTCAGCAGCGGTAATGCGATCCACATGACCGGGCGCTGTATGTACTGCAACCACTGCCAGCCCTGTCCCGCTCATATTGATATTGCAGCTGTAACCAAGTTTTTGGATCTGGCAACCCAGCAGGATACAGTGCCAGAAACGGTAGCGCAGCATTATTGGGCACTTTCAGCTACAGCAGAGGATTGCCTGATGTGCGGACGGTGTGAACCTAACTGTCCGTTCGGTGTCAAGATTCGGGAAAACATGAAGAAAGCACGAGAGATTTTCCAGTGTAAATAAACAGCAGGATACGTAAAAATAACGAGCAAGAACGGCACTACCGTTTTTACTCGTTGTTTTTATGTAGGAAGTCTGAGGCTCTGTCTGAACTTACCATATTGCTCTTCGTACGGCATGTTTTGTTTTATACAGATTATATTTAACATAAGGAGACCTAAAGGTCCTTGATCTCCCTTAGGTCTCCAAAAAATAAGGAGTCCAAGGCAATCATTATGATTACCTTGGACTCCTTTTGAGTCATTATTGGGTAGTCGATGAGGCTAAGATGCGGGGGGATGGCCTCAAAGACCTCAAAGAGAAGTGAAATTACTTCAGCTCCACCTTGGCGCCGGCCTCTTCCAGCTTCTTCTTCAGCTCCTCGGCCTCGTCCTTGGAGACACCCTCCTTCAGAGCCTTGGGAGTGCCCTCGACCATGCCCTTAGCCTCAGCCAGGCCCAGGCCGGTGATCTCACGGACAGCCTTGATGACCTTGATCTTGGCAGCGGCGTCGAAGCCAGCCAGGATAACGTCGAACTCGGTCTTCTCCTCAGCAGCGGGAGCAGTAGCGCCGCCAGCGGCGGGAGCAGCCATAGCAGCGGCGGAAACGCCGAACTCCTCCTCCAGAGCGTGCACCAGCTCGGACAGCTCCAGAACGGTCAGGCCCTTAACTTCCTCGATGAGAGCGGTAATCTTCTCGCTAGCCATGATAAAATACCTCCTAAATGAATGATAATTTCTTAAATGATAATGATGTGCCGAATTCTTACTCGGCGGGGGCAGCCTCGGGCTCGGCAGCGGCCTCTACGAAGCCGCCCTTCTCCTCGGCAATGGCCTTCAGGACGATAGCCAGGCTGGTGATGGGAGCCAGCATGGTGCCCAGAACCTGAGCCTGCAGGACCTCCTTGGAGGGCAACTCAGCGATAGCCAGGATCTCGTTCAGGGGCAGCACCTTGCCGTCCATAAAGCCGGCCTTAATGACGAACTTGGAGCCATTGAACTGCTTGGCAAACTTGTTGATGACGCGCATGGGAGCGATGGGATCGCTGTGGCTGATAGCCAGAGAAGTGGTGCCGTTGAGGCACTCGGACAGCTCGCCCAGGCCAGCGCCCTCGGCAGCAAAACGGGTGAGGGTGTTCTTGACAACGGCGTACTCTACGTCGTTCTTACGCAGCTCCGTACGAAGCGCGGTATCCTCAGCCACGGTGATGCCCTTATAGTCGACCAGCACACCGGAGGCGGCATTCTGCAGCTTCTCGGTCATCTCAGCCACGATAGCCTTCTTGGCTTCCAGGACATTTGCGTTAGGCATTTGGGATTCACCTCCAGAGAAATAATGAAAAAACGCTGTTTCCGCGCACAAAGACGGACACAGCGTGAAATTACATAGATAAATTCTCACTGCACTCTCGGCAGGACTTCCGCTTATGCAGCCTGCTGTCTTTGAACGCGATAATTATTATATCCATTCCCGCGGACTTTGTCAAGCAAAATCCGCGGGAAATTGGATATTTTTTGATGAATTACATCAGCTTGGCGCCGTTGACCTTGACGCCGGGGCCCATGGTGGAAGCCACCACGCAGCTCTTGATATACTGGCCCTTGGCAGCGGCGGGCTTAGCCTTCACGATGGCGCCCATGATAGCGTTGAAGTTCTCAGAGAGCTTCTCAGCGCCGAAGGAAACCTTGCCGATGGGGCAGTGGATGATGTTGGTCTTGTCCAGACGGTACTCAACCTTACCGGCCTTGATCTCGTTGATGGCCTTGGTCACGTCCATGGTGACGGTGCCGGCCTTGGGGGAGGGCATCAGGCCCTTGGGGCCCAAAACCTTACCCAGACGGCCCACAACGCCCATCATGTCGGGGGTAGCCACGACCACGTCGAAGTCAAACCAGTTCTCCTTCTGGATCTTCTCCACCAGGTCCATATCGCCCACGAAGTCAGCGCCGGCGGCACGGGCTTCGTCAGCCTTGGCGGCCTTGGCGAACACCAGCACGCGCTGGGTCTTACCGGTGCCGTGGGGCAGCACGATGGCGCCGCGGACCTGCTGGTCAGCGTGACGGGAGTCAACACCCAGCTTCACGTGCAGCTCGACGGTCTCGTCGAACTTGGCAGGAGCGGTCTCCACGACCAGGCTCATAGCCTCGTTGGTATCGTACAGAGCGTTCTTGTCGATCTTCTTGGCGCTCTCCTGATATTTCTTGCCTCTAAACATTTCTCGTCACCCTCCTTACTCGCCCACGACGATGCCCATGGAGCGGGCAGTACCGGCGATCATGCTCATAGCGGCCTCGATGCTGGCGGCGTTCAGGTCGGGCATCTTGGTCTCAGCGATCTTGCGCACGTCCTCCTTGCTGATGGTGGCAACCTTGGTCTTGTTGGGCACACCAGAGCCGGACTCGATGCCGCAAGCCTTCTTGATGAGCACAGCGGCGGGAGGAGTCTTGGTGATGAAGGAGAAGGAACGGTCAGCGTACACGGTGATGATAACGGGGATGATCATACCCACGTCGTTCTTGGTACGCTCGTTAAACTCCTTGGTAAAGGCGGCGATGTTCACGCCGTGCTGGCCCAGAGCGGGACCAACAGGGGGGGCGGGAGTCGCCTTGCCGGCGGGAATCTGCAGTTTTACATATCCAGTTACTTTCTGTGCCACGAATGAGCACCTCCATATGAAAAAATGTGGTTGGGTTGGGCGCTAGGCCCAGTTTGGCGGAACGGACGGTGCCGTCCCTCCCACGTTTTGCGGCCTCAGGCCGCGGGGTTGCAAAGGTTTGTTGCCGGGATCACTGCTCCATGGGCTCGATCTGGTCCAGCTCCAGCTCCACGGGAGTCTCGCGTCCGAACATGGACACCACCACCCGGACTTTGCCGCGCTCCAGATCCAGCTCCTCCACGGTGCCCAGGAAGGACTCCAGAGCGCCGTCGGTGATCTTTACGCTGTCGCCCACCTGATAACCGACGACCACCTCGCGCTTTTCCACGCCAAGGGAGGCCACGTCGTCCTCAGAGAGGGGGATGGGCTTGTTGCCCTCGCCCAGGAAGCCGGTGACGCCACGGATGTTGCGCACCACGTGCCAGGTCTCGTCGTTCATGACCATCTTCACCAGAACATAGCCGGGGAAGACCTTACGCTCCACTTCCTTAGGACCGTTGTCTGTGATCTCGGTTACGGTTTCCAGAGGGATGCTGATCTCATGGATCATATCCTGGAGATGGCGGTTTTCAACATACTTCTCGATGGTGGCCTTCACGGTATTCTCATAGCCGGAATAAGTGTGGACCACATACCAGTTCGCGTTGTCAGCCATATCCGTCTCCTTTAACCTGCCACCAGGTGGATCAGGGCCTGAATCAGGCCGCCAGCCACCGCGTCGAAGATCCAGATGAAAACACCGACGAACACCACGCAGGCGATCACGATCAGCGTGTTGTTCAGGGTCTGCTTTCCGGTGGGCCAGACCACCTTCTTCAGCTCGACCTTCAGTTCCCGGAACCAGCGGCCGATGCGGGCGAAGAATCCGGGCTTGGACTTCTTGTCGGACTTCTTGTCCTTCTTGGCCTTCTCAGCCTTGTCGGAAGCAGCCTTCGCAGTCTGCTCCAGCTTTTCGTTCTCAGCCATTCTGATTACCCTTCTTTCCTTTTAGCCTCATGCGAGAAATCACTTCGTCTCGTTGTGGACAGTGTGCTTTCTGCAGAAGGGGCAGTACTTGTTGAGCTCCAGACGGTCGGGGGTATTCTTCTTGTTCTTCATGGTGTTGTAGTTTCTCTGCTTGCACTCAGAGCACCGCAGGGTGATCTTAATGCGCGCGCCGGCCTTGCTTGCCATACGTTCGGCACCTCCTTATTGTGTTGCGGGAAGAAAGACGTCCCGCTTGAAACGCCGCAAAAAGCAAAAACGCTGGATGCGGCTTGCTGCCGAATCCAGCGACGTACGGACGCGAAAAACTCCGCGTCTAATCCGTTACGGTGGGACCCGGCGATTGCCTCCCTGTGTTCC
>NZ_JBKVXZ010000073.1:0-15239 GCF_046973065.1 Flintibacter sp.
TTTTCCGGTGAAAACCCCGGAAGGGAAGGGATGGGAAAGGAGCTCTATGAGAATATTCTCAGGTTTTGAAATTATCTATTTCCCCTCTGTGTATGGGAACGATCTTTGGCAGCTGTGCATCGCCGGAAAGGAGTGTGAGATGGGCTGAATTGAGCCGAAAAGGTTTTGCTGTTGGGGAAATACACTATGGCCAGCCAGGAAAAACGTCAGAATCCATACGAGATCGAACTGCCACAGTCCATTATTGATTCCTTCGCCCGATTTCTCGTGCCCGAAATTCAGAAATTCTACGCCAGCGAACAGGGACAAAAGGAGTTGGAGGAATGGAAAAAGAAGTATCCTAATCAAAGCGAGGAGTGATGTGAAGTTCAACGACGATATGCAAAAGGATGCCCTAGTTTGGGGCATCCTTTTTTGTCACCGTACGGGGGAAGAATGTTTTGCTCAAAGGGCATTTTTCCTGTTTCTGGAAACAAGAAAAAATCTTATCCATTTAGCTGCGCCGCACTTGTTAAGATTATTTGGTGGCCGAATCACTCTTATTATTGCTGAAATTCAATCGCTCCTTAAATTCATCAGAACGAATTATTTTAAGAATTTCATCTGCCAATAATTGTGTCTTTCCATACGGCGTCTTTTCTTTCAGAAACACTTCTAATAGCTCGATTAGCTTCGGATCAAACGGGTAAGCAGAATTTACATCTATTCCATTTCTTTGCAGGTAATCAATCCACTCTGGCCGAAGAGATGTAACCAAAGTAATAGTCGTATGGATCTGCTCAACCAGCATACCAAGATTATCTACAATCGTATTGATGTCGAAAATCAACTTTTTATCAGAGGCATATAATACTGATGCCTCATACCGGCAAGCACGCATATTCTTCAGTGCATCTGTCAAAACATTCACATAGGCGTAGGGGTTTTGGCTCATCATAGTGATTGCAGGGCTGTGGGGGTCACTTAATATGCCTTCTATAGTAGCAATTTGTTGAACAACCTTAATTTGATGCTCTGCTATTGTTTTCTCGTCAACCGTAGGCGCTTGGACCTCAAGTGTCTTTTGGTAATATTGCGCCTGATCATCCATCAGTTGAAAAGTCGATTGAAGCTTATCTTCTTTCTTCTGAAGATAAAAAAGTTGATGAATTGCCAAAGTAGTGTATTGGATCACATTATTGAGTTGCCAACTTATTTGGTTGAGTGTCAAGCGTAAATCCTCTTCTGAGCAACTTCTTGCCTCATCTAAAAGCGGGCTGTCTAGTCCAGTCGAAGACTGTGCTGCATTTTTTACAGCGTCATTTATTTCCCAATGTCCATATTTTACCTGCAATTTATTACTTAGCTGAATCAATCCTTGTGCTACTTCATGGCATTTGCATAATAGCGCATTATACGAAGCCACCTGGCTATGCTTGAATAAAAACTGCATTGATGCCGGCTGTATTGCTTGCTGTTGAGTCTCAATAAACGAAACTATAGTTGAAACACCTGTGAAAGTAGCTTTTTCGTTTTTTGAAAGGATTCCATTCTCTAAAATTTTATTGGCCTCACTAAGCTGTACAAAGGCGGTTTTGGATTTTGTATACACATGAATCAAATACTGCTCAGATTTATTCAGATACGCTTCTTTATCCACACCATAAATAATTCCTGCTGATACTGCTGCAAGTGCAGCACTTCCGAAAATTCCAAACGCTGTATTTTGCAGCGTAACCCAAGAAATTCCAAATAAATATATCTGCGAGGTATCCTTAAAATATTCCGCCCCCATAAGCAAGGCAATAACGAGAGAGATCGCAGAAATTACAGATGTGATTTTTATAGTTTTAATTGAAACTTTCATAAGTTTTTCTTATCCTCCGAGTTTCAATATGTTATGCACAATTTATCTTGACTAAATAATACATAATCCACTAAAAATAGTAAAGAAGAGAGTGGCAAGTGCCACTCTCTTCTTTCTGTTTTGACATCACAGCCACACCCTTACGGCAAAGCCGCCTTTGAAAAAGTAGGTGTTCGTGTAATGTCCATCTGGTGGAGGCGGGGGGAGTCGAACCCCCGTCCGAAAACTCTTCCATGGGAACTTCTCCGGGCGCAGACGGTTATTGCGGAGGTCTTGCTCCTCCTGTTCCCCTCTCCCCAGGCAAGCCGTCACGCCTGAGGGTCAGGTAAGCTTCATCATGCATGGCCGGCGCAAAGCTTTGCCGGCGCACGTGCACCACTAAACGACGCCTGATTCCGGCTCGTGGTCCTTCCGGGTCAGACGGCCGCCTTTAATTAGGCAGCGTAAGCGTAATTATCGTTGTTCTTTAATTTATAAAGAATGCCCGTTTTAAGGTGGCCAGGCGCCACCGCCCGCTATTCCCACTTCCGCGTCCCCGTCGAAACCGGTACGCCCCCTCGTCGAGACAAAGTCCGCTCTATTCGGAACACCCGCCAAAGGCGGCTATTCCTCACGCCGCTCCCTTGCCTCTCCTCTCCAAATCGAACCCGCTGGCGCTGGGCTTCGATTTGGTTTTGGCGGACTGGGAAATTGCAGCGTCTCCCGGCGGACTTCACTTTGCAGCTTTGCTGCTGTAACGGGAGAATGAGGTGGGAACTTCTCCTCCCCCGAGGGGGAGGAGAAGATTCCGTTTTAAATTAGACTTTTTCAGGCTCGGGATAGTCCACGCCGAAGGTCTCCACGGTGACCTTCTTCATGCGCTGAGGCTGACGGGGCTTGTCGTTCCAGTCCCGCTTGGTGGACACGATGGCGTCGGCCACCTCCATACCCTCGATAACCTTGCCAAAGGAGGCATACTGGCCATCCAGGTGGGGAGCCTGCTCCACCATGATGAAGAACTGGCTGCCCGCGGAGTCGGGAGCCATGGTCCGGGCCATGGACAGCACGCCCCGGTCGTGGCGCAGCTCGTTGGGGAAGCGGTTCTGGGTGAACTCGCCCTTGATGGAGTAGCCGGGGCCGCCCATGCCGGTGCCGTCAGGGCAGCCGCCCTGGATCATAAAGCCGGGGATGACCCGGTGGAAGATCAGGCCGTCATAGTAGCCCTTCTGAATGAGGCTGATGAAGTTGTTGACGGTGTTGGGAGCCACCTCGGGGTACAGCTCGGCCTTCATGATGCCGCCGTCCTCCATCTCGATGGTAACGATAGGATTCTGTGCCATTGGAAACACTCCTTTTCAGCGGAGAGACGCCTCCGCAAACTCTTTAATACCGGGTATTCCGGGATTTCATGGTGCGGTCCATCTCCCGCTTGGCGTCCCGCCGGGCGGCGGATTCCCGCTTGTCATAGAGCTTCTTACCCTTGGCCAGGCCAATTTCCAGCTTGACCCGGGGGCCTTTGAAGTAGACGCTCAGGGGGATGAGGGAGTAGCCGTCCTGCTTGATATGGGCAAACAGGCGCATGATCTCTCGCTTGTGCATCAGCAGCCGGCGCTGGCGAAGAGGATCCTTGTTGAAGATATTCCCCTTCTCATAGGGGCTGATGTGCATCCCGATGACCGACATCTGCCCGTCCTTGATGTGGCAGAAGGAGTCCTTCAGGTTCACATGGCCCTGGCGGATGGACTTGACCTCGGTGCCCGCAAGCTCGATGCCGGCCTCATATTTCTCTTCAATGAAGTAGTCGTGGTAGGCCTTGCTGTTCTTGGCCACCACCTTGACCGACTCTGCCATAGGGCACCTCCTTTCCGGAAAACCATAGATGAATGGTAAATTAGTATACCATGTTTTCTTATAAAAAGCAAGGTGGAGCTGCCCCTTGACAACCGTCCGAAATCAGACTATACTGGTATGGCAATATTAAGTCCGATTTCGGACTATTTGGAGGCTGCCATGTCTGAACTCACCTTCTCCGAGTTTATCCGCCGCTACAACAGTCTATACAAGGCCAACAATGAAATCTACCACCGTCTGGCCCGGCACTTTGGACTGTCCGACACCGCCTTTTGGATCCTCTACACCCTGCGGGAGCAGGGTGGCTGTGTCAGTCAAAGTCAGCTGTGCGGAGAGCTGTTTCTCAGCAAGCAGACCATTCACTCCGCCCTCAAGCAGCTGGAGCAGGGCGGTTTTCTCCAACTGGAGAACGTCCCCAACAACCGGAAAAACAAGCTGGTGCGGGTCACATCTCAGGGAGAGCAGCTTCTCTGCCAAGTGACCGACCCGGTGTTTGCCATGGAGGAGCGGGCTTTTCTGCGCCTCTCCCCTCATCAGCGTCAGGCTCTGCTGGATCTGGATGAGGCTCTGCTGGACGCCCTGCGGCAGGAATCCACCCTGATTCTCGATCCGCCCAAGACACCCTAAGGAGTTTTTATGAAAATCAAATTATCCGACCACTTCACCTACAACCGATTATTGCGCTTCACACTACCCTCGGTAGTCATGATGGTGGTGGCCTCCATCTACAGCGTGGTGGACGGCCTGTTTGTGTCCAATCTGGTGGGCGACCTGGCCCTGTCCGCCGTCAATATCATCTTTCCAGTCACCATGATCATTGGCGCCTTTGGCTTTATGCTGGGAACCGGCGGCAGCGCCATTGTAGCCCGCACGTTGGGCGAGGGCCGCAAGGAGCTGGCCCAGGAGTACTTCTCCATGCTCATCTACACGGTGCTGGTGGTGGGCGGTATCCTGTCCGTGGTCAGCGTGGTTTTGACCGAGCCCATCGCCCGGCTGGCCGGCGCCAGCGACCTGCTCATTGACGACTGCGTGGCCTACGGCCGGATCATGCTGGCAGGCAGCGTGGTCTTTATGCTCCAGGTCCTCTTTCAGAGCTTCTTTGTGGTGGCCGAGCGGCCTCAGCTGGGGCTGTTTTTCTCGGTAGCTGCGGGCGTGACCAACATGGGACTGGACTATGTGTTCATCGCCCTGATGGATCTGGGCATCGCAGGGGCCGCCCTGGCCACGGTGGCGGGCTACTGTGTGGGCGGCGTGATTCCTCTGATCTACTTTCTCACCGGGGAGCGCTCCGGCCTGCGCTTAGGTAAGACCAAGCTGTACGGCAGGCAGCTGCTCCAGGCCTGTGCCAACGGCTCCTCGGAGCTGATGAGCAACATCTCCTCCTCCATCGTCAGCATTCTCTACAATCTCCAGCTGATGCGCCTGATTGGAGAGACGGGCGTGGCCGCCTATTCCGTGATGATGTACGTGGACTTTGTCTTTATCGCCGCCTTCCTGGGCTTCTCCGTGGGCAGCGCCCCCATTGTCAGCTTCCATTACGGGGCAGACAACCGCAGCGAGCTAAAAAGCGTCTTTCGGAAAAGCGCCGTCATCATCGGGGTGACCGCTGTGGTGATGGTCACCGCCTCGGAGCTGCTCAGCCATCCCCTCTCCTCCGCCTTTGTGGGCTACGACCCGGAGCTGCTGGAGCTGACGGTACACGGCTTTCGTCTGTTTGCCCTGAACTACCTGTTCTGCGGCGTGAACATCTATGCCTCTGCCTTCTTCACCGCACTATGTAACGGCCTTATTTCCGCCCTCATCTCCTTTGCCCGCACTCTGCTGCTGCGGGGCGGGATGGTCCTGCTGCTGCCTCTGCTCTGGGGCCTGGACGGCATCTGGTGGGCGGTGGTTGCCGCCGAGGGACTGGCTGTTCTGGTCTCTCTGGCTTTCCTGATCTCCCAGCGCAAGCGCTACCATTACGCATAAAAAACAGCGCGTTCCGGAGCGGAACGCGCTGTTTTTCAATCCAATTTGTTATTTATCCGCACAGATATCCCGCACGTAATATTCCACATTCTCTTCCCCCTGGGGAACGATCTGGAAGCGGTCCAGGGCGCGGATCAGTTTGGACAGCTTGGAGAAGCCGTAGTTGCGGGGATCAAAGTCGGGCTGCTTTTTCAGCAGGAGGTTGCCCAGCTTGCCCATATGGGCCAGCCCGTCCTCCTCGCACAGGTCCTCCACCGACTCGGCGATGAGCTCCACGATCTCCTCCGGGGCAGGACTGCTGGAGGTCTGGCACTTCTTGTTCTCCTTCTTGGCCGTCTTCTTGGCCTGGGCCTCCTCCTTCTTTTTGGCGGCCTCAGCGGCCTGCTTGGCAGCGGCACGGATGACCTCGATATACACAAACTTGTCGCAGGCCACGATAAAAGGTTTCGGCGTTTTTTTCTCCCCCATGCCGTACACCTTCATCCCCGCCTCCCGCAGCCGGGTGGCCAGACGGGTGAAGTCGCTGTCGCTGCTCACCAGCACAAAGCCGTCGCAGGTGCCGGAATAGAGGATGTCCATGGCGTCGATGATCATGGCGGAGTCGGTGGAATTTTTGCCGGTGGTGTAGCTGTACTGCTGGATGGGGGTGATGGCGGTCTCCAGCAGAATGGACTTCCAACTGTTCATATTGGGGCTGGTCCAATCGCCGTAGATGCGCTTGATGGTGGGGGTGCCGTACACCGCCACCTCAGCCATCACGTCCTTCATGGCAGTGCGGGATGCGTTGTCCGCATCGATGAGCACCGCCAGTCGCAGATCCTTCTCACTTTCCGGCATACTCCGCCTCCTCCCGGTCCCACAGCTTGGGCAGCAGGCGGTAGAAGTCCCCCTGCTCCCGCCACAGGGCCAGCAGGGTACCGTCGCCCACCGTGATCTTGGCGGGGGCGTCCACAAACTCGTTGCTTACCCCCAGAGGGAAGTCGGCGGACATGGTGTGGTCATTGAGCTCATACTTCAAATTCTCCAACCGAACCCCCTTGGCCACGCCGCTGGAGCAGAACACGGACAGGAAGCCCTGCAGCCCCTGGGGGAAGGTCATAGACTCGTTGTGCAGGGCGGTTGCCACAGTGCCCTCGCCTGCCAGCACGCCGCGAGCTCCCTGGGTGGTGAGCCAGGCCAGCGACTGGAGGTTGGCCAAGGTGTGCTCCAGCCGTCCACCCACGCCGCCCAGCAGCACGAACCGGCGGTAGCCCCGCTCCAGGCCCTCCCGCAGGGCGTACACCATGTCGGTGTCGTCCTTCATCACCGGCAGCTGGATCACATTGGGGTGGTTGGGCCGGCGGCCCAGAGAGTCAAAGTCACCCACCACCAGATCGGGGGGTGCACCGTAGGCCTCCAGGGCCTCATAGCCCTTGTCGGCGGCGATCAGGAAGTCACCGGCACCCTTTCGGGGGCACAGGGACCAGGATAGGGGCATAGCCCCCACAACATAACACAAACCGGACTTGATTGTCACAGAGAATCCCTTCTTTCATAGGCTGCTTATCATTTTAAACTCCCGCCCGCTCAGGAAAAACGCTGGGCGGCCTGGAGCATCTGTTCCGAGATCTGAGGCCACTGCTCCGCCGAGCCGGGAGGCAGGAAAATAAGCTCCATATCCTCCGGCAGGTGGTAGAAGGCCCGGAAATAGTCTGCCCGTACTTGGGACTGAGGGTTGCGGCCCCAGGAGTAGCTCAAATCCCACCCCTCGGTGGGCAGCATCACACTGGAGTCGCCGTTGGCCACCGCCTGGGCCATCTGGTTCTGGCGGATCCATTCTGCCTGGCCGATCAGACGGTAAGCCCGGACGTGGAAGCCCACACTGAGTGCCAGCGTGACAAGGACAAGGCCCTGAACCCAGCGCTTGGTCTCCATGCCCTTGGCCAGAGACAGCCCCAGCACCAGCAGCGCCGCCGCCGAGGGAAAGACGCACCGGGCGCCGTAGTCCTTCACCACTGCAAAGGGGGCCAGCATTCCAACTGCCGCCAAGAGCAGCAGCAATCGGGCATTTCCCTTCTCTCCCCCCTCCCAGACCACAACGGCCAGAAGGAGAATGAGCTGGATCACCGCGCCTGCCACTCGCACAGGCTGCCAGGGGCACTGCCAGCTGTCCAGCTGGCGTATGTGCTCCATCACAACCCAGCACTGGGCACAGTACAGAGCGGACCACAGGCCCAGCAGGACCTGCCAATACCAACGGACGCCCCGCTGGTGAAGCCGCCACAGGCAGCCCGCCGACACCAGCAGGCACACGCCGGGGTAATACTCAAACAGCCCCGGCAGCACCACGGTGAACAGCCGCTCCGCCACGGTGGCGGCCATAGAACCCAGCCCTTGCCCCGGTTCAAACACCAGACTGCGTACCCCCTCTACCGCGGTACCGCTGGCGGCCAGCTGGCCATACAGGGGATTGCCGAACATGAGCAGCGCGCCCAGCACACAGCCTGCCAACCCCGCCAGGGCAGGCAGCCGCCCTCTCCGTGAGACCAGGGCGTAAGCTCCGGTGACCACTCCCGCTCCGGTCAGAGCCAGGGTCTGGTTTTCCGCAAAGAGCTGACCGGCCAGGCACAAAACAAACAGCGCCCCGGCCAGCGGGAGCGGATGCTCGGATTTTTTGGAAAAGGTCTTCTGCCACAGCAGCAGCACCCCCAGCATCACCGCCGCACCCGCCACAAAGTTGGCAAAGGCGGACACCCAGCCAAAGGTCTGCTGCCAGGATACCATGGGCATGGAAAACAGGGCCGCACCCCCGGCCGCGGTCCATACGGCTCGCTCCCCCGCATCTTCTGTGGTCAGGCGGGCCGCCAGCCACGGGATCAGGAACATACCTGCGCCCATCACCAGCGTTTTCATGAGCTGCGAGCGGGTCATGGCCAGCACCAGAGCGGTGCCCCCATAGCGGCTGTTGAGCCCCGCGGTCACCAGCCGCTCCACCCCCACGGGCAGGCCCCAGTCCCAGTCGTCGTGGGTATAGGGGACCTTCCAGGCGATATACAGGCAGGCGGCCAGAAAAACGGCCAAAACGGCCCACCGGGCTGCGTTTTTTCCACGTGACAAGGGGGCTCCTCCTCCCGACCCGGGAGTTCCCAGATCCCGACCCGTTTTCGTTTCCAAATCCGATTTTTATTATAATACAATCCGGCTTTTCTTTGCAAGGGGAGCGGGGCGGGAATGCCTTGACTTTCCCCGCTCCAGGCCATAGAATATTCTTACTTTTTCCATATCTTACGAGGTGAATTTCATGCACTATTTAGATAACGCGGCCACCACGCCGGTACGTCCGGAGGCGGTACAGGCCGCGGTGCAGGCCATGACCGAGGGGTGGGGCAACCCCTCCTCCCGCTACGCCCTGGGCAGCCAGGCTGCCGCCGGGGTGAAGGAGCACCGCGCCCAGGTAGCGAAAGCTCTGGGCTGCGCCCCGGAGGAGCTCTATTTTACCTCCTGCGGCAGCGAGGGAGATAACTGGGCCATCCGCGGCGCGGTGGAGCTTGGCCGCCGCAAAGGCAAGCATATCATCACCACCGCCATCGAGCACTCCGCCGTGCTGGAGCCCTGCCGGGCGCTGGAGCGGGAGCGCTATGAGGTCACCTACCTCGCCCCCAACGCCGACGGCCAGGTGTCCATGGAGGACGTGAAGGCCGCCCTGCGCCCAGACACAGTGCTGGTATCCATGATGCTGGTCAATAACGAGCTGGGCACCCTCCAGCCGGTGGCCGAGACCGCCAGGGCCATCCGTGCCGCAGGCTGTCCGGCCCTGCTGCACTGTGACGCGGTCCAGGGATTTTTGAAGGTGCCCTTCACCCCCAAGGCTTTGGGGGTGGACCTGCTCACCATCAGCGGCCACAAGATCCACGCTCCCAAGGGCGTGGGCGCCCTGTACATCCGCAAGGGACTGCGCTTCCCGCCCCTCATCCGTGGCGGCGGACAGGAGGAGGGGCTGCGCTCGGGCACCGAGGCCACCGCCCAGATTACCGCCTTTGCCGCCGCCGCTCAGGCGGGCAAGGCAACTCTGTCCGCTGACCTGGAACACATGGCCGCCCTGAAAGCCGACCTGGCCCGCCGCCTGCCTCAGGAGGTCCCCGGCGCTAAGGTGGTCCTCCAGGGACAGGCCCCCCACATTCTGCCCATCACCCTCCCCGGCTATAAGAGCGAGGTCATCGTGCGTTTTCTCAGCGACCGGGGGATCTGCGTCTCCTCCGGCTCCGCCTGCCACAAGGGAAAGCCCAGCCACGTGTATGCCGCCCTGAAGCTGCCCAAAAAGGAGCTGGACGGCGTGCTGCGCATCAGCTTCTCCTACGACACCACACCCCAGGACATTGACGCCCTGCTGGAAGGTCTGAAGGCCGCCCAGGAGCAGCTATTTACCAGCTTGTCCTAATCACCACATTCAAGGAGGTTCCACCCCCATGTTTTCCTACCTGCGCCGCGGCCCCGGCTTCTACCGCCGGGTGGGCGGTCTGGCAGTGCCCATTATTCTGCAAAACCTCATTACCAGCACCCTGGCCATGGCCGACACCTTCATGGTGGGCATGCTGGGCGAGGTACCTATGGCGGCCGTCACCCTGGCCAATATCCCCCTGTTTGTCATGCAGCTGTTCTTCTTTGGCGTACAGAGCGGCTCGGCGGTGCTCATTAGCCAGTACTGGGGCCGCCAGGACCGGCAGTCCATCAACCGGGTGGTTGGCGTGGCCCTGTGGGCGGTCAATCTGGTGTCTATCACCTTTGCCCTGGTGCTGCTGCTCATCCCCGTGCCCTTTTTGAGCCTGTTCGGCAACCAGCGGGAGGTCATCCTGCTGGCAGCAGACTACGGCCGGATCATCGGCCTGTCCTATGTGCTCAACGGCGTCACCCTGGTCTATGTAGCCGCCTGGCGCAGCATGGAGCGCCCCGGCATCGGTATGTACATTCTGGCTGCCTCCATGGGCACCAACACCTTTTTAAACTGGGTGCTCATCTTCGGCAAGCTGGGCGCTCCCGCCCTGGGCGTCACCGGCGCGGCCATCGCCACCCTCATCGCCCGGGTGGTGGAGATCGTCATTGTGGTGGTACACGCCCGGCGCTCCCGGGTGTTCCGCCTGGACCTGGGGCTGTTGCTGCGCCCGGGCCTGAGGACCGTCAAGCAGTTTTTCCGCTACGGCTCCCCCGTGGTATGCAACGAGACCATGTGGGGTCTGGGCACCGCCATCTTCCCCACTATCATGGGCCACATGGCAGGCAGCACGGAAATTCTGGCCGCTTACACCATAGCCGGCAACGTAGAAAAGCTGTGTATGGTGGTGGCCTTCGGCATCTCGGGCACCGCCTCCATCATCATCGGCCGGGAGATCGGCGCGGGCCGATCGGACACCGTCTATCAGGTGGGACTGGCCCTTAACACCCTGGCGGCAGCGGGAGGCACCATTCTGGGAGCCGGTCTGCTGGCCTTCACACATCTGTCCGCCCCGGCCTGGTTCTTCCCCCTGTTCCACCTCTCCCCCGCGGCCTGCTCCGCCGCCACCATTATGATGACGGTCCAAGCCTGCATCATGCCCATGCGGGACTTTAACAACTGCAACATCGTAGGCGTCCTTCGGGGCGGCGGCGATGTGAAGGTGGCCACCATGATCGACCTGTGTCCCCTGTGGCTGTGCGCCATCCCCCTGGCCGCGCTGGCCGGGCTGGTGCTCCAGCTCAATATCCTGTGGGTCTACCTGGCCATGAGTACCGAGCAGCTGGTCAAATGTATCGCCGGCGTGGTTCGTCTGCGCACCGGCAAATGGATCCACGATCTCACCCGTCCCCAGACCATTGAATGAAAGGAGCGCATCCCCATGAAGGTAACCGTCTTGGTAGAAAACACTGCCCCGCAAGACAGCGGGCTCACCCCAGAGCACGGCCTGTCCCTGTACATCCAGTACCGGGAGCATAACATCCTGCTGGACGCCGGCTGTTCCCAGGCCTTTGCCCAAAATGCTAAGGCTCTGGGGGTAGACCTCAAGCAGGTGGACCTGGCTGTCCTCTCCCACGGCCACTTCGACCACGCAGACGGTCTGCGCTACTTTTTGGAGGAAAACCCCACCTGCAAGGTGTACGCCCGGCCTCAGGCCGGCGGTCCCTATTTCTCCACCTCCACCGGCTCTCCCCGCTTTATCGGTATCCACCGGGATATCTGGGAGGGCCACCCGGACCGCTTTGACTGTGGGGAGGGGGTGCGCCAGCCTGTTCCCGGCATGTGGCTGGTACCTGAGACCGTCCACGGCGGTCCCTTCGCCAGCCAGGAGACCAATCTGCTGCGCAAGCTGGGTCCCGACCAGTTTGTCCAGGACGACTTCATCCATGAGCACTCCCTGGTGCTGGAGGGGGAGGACGGCCTGGTGGTCTTTAACTCCTGCTCTCACGGGGGCATCGTCAACATCGTCCAGGGGGTACAGGAGGCCCTGAACCGGCAGGTCACCACGGTGGTGGGCGGCCTGCACATGTTCAGCACCAGCACCCTCTCCGGCCTCAACTGTCCCCCCGAGTACCCCGGCCAAGTTGCCCGGGCACTGAAAGAACAGGGGGTACGGCGGGTATACACCGGCCACTGTACCGGTGAGACCGCCCTGGCTCTGCTCCGGGAGGAACTGGGGGATGCTCTCATCCCCCTTACCTGCGGGTTGACCTTCTCCCTGTAAGTTCCTATAAATATCACACGCGGCGTGCCTGTTACAAAGGCACGCCGCGTTTTTTTGCACATGATTTAATTCCCCTGTGGAAACTGCTCATAGGGCTGGGTGGAGGAGATGGTCCATCCGGAGTTGATGAGCACCAGATCCTTGCCGTCCGGCCCGCAGTAGTAGACGTCCACGCTGTCCGGATCGCCCTGGCCCGGAACCACCGCCCAGTTCTGCAGGGTCTTTTTCACGCTGTCCAGAATGGTCTGGTCCAGCTGGTAGCTGTCATAGACGTGGAACTCCTCCTTCTGCTCCTGAGGCGGTCCGGAGAAGAGGGCACAGGTCTCCCCAAAGCTGACGGTGATCCCACCTTTCCCGGTGGTGATCTCCCCTGCCAGGTCCAGGTTCCAGCCGGTGAGCTGGGCCATCTCGGCCACTACGCCCTCCGCCGGGACCATGCCCTGTTCATTCAGCGTACCCTCGTAGGGCTCCTGGTACTGCTGAAATTGGTCGTCCATACCAATATAGAGCGTCACCATCTGTGCTCCTTCTCCCTGGCTGGACTTCTCTTCAGGCTGGATCTCTGAGATATCCGCCTGGGCACCCTGGCTCTGGTACGGATTTACCGAGCTGTCCAGGCTGCTGGATTGGTTCCCGTCGGCGCTCTGGACGCTCTGCACACCGGACTGCGCGTGACAGCCCCCCAAGGTCAGCAGCAGCGCCCCGGCACATAAGATCAAGGGCAGATTCTTCATACGTTGGCTCCTTTTTATGTAAATGGATCTGCACCCACAACAGCAGTACACAAAGAAAAGCCAGACCTCCGGCTTCTCTGGTTTTGGTCTGAGCATGGAATACGTCATCTTGGCTAGAGAGCATTGTACGAAACGAACGCCTGTCCCGTCAAGAATTTCCCCTCATTGTTTGCATTGTGTTAAAAAAATGTTCATAATTACAAAAAAGCGCCCTCCCCGCGGTCCACACCCGTCTGGAGAAAGGCGCTTTCAAATGTCCGGCCGATGGCCAAACCTTATTTTTTCTTCTTGTGCTTATCAAAAAAGCCCTTCAGGCCGCTCTCTTCCGGCACATTCTCCCCCATGGCCTGAGCAAAGGCCCGCAGGGCCTCCTTCTGCTCGGCGTTCATGGAGGTGGGCACCTGGACCCGGATGGTGACATACTGGTCGCCCCGGCCCCGGCCCCGCAGCTCGGGGATACCCTTGCCCCGCAAACGGAAGGTGGTGCCGGTCTGGGTTCCAGCAGGCAGGGTGTACTTCACCTTGCCGTCGATGGTGGGGATCTCCAGTTCGGCGCCCATGGCCGCCTGGAAGAAGGTCACCGGCTGCTCATAGAGCACGGTGGTGCCGTCGCGGCGGAACTGGGGATGGGGCTTGACCCGCACGCCCACAATGAGGTCGCCGGCGGGACCGCCATTTTTGCCGGCGTTGCCCTGGCCCCGCAGGGAGACGGCCTGGCCGTCATCGATGCCGGCGGGGATGGTAACGGTGATGCGCTTGCTCTTCTTTACGCTGCCGCTGCCTCCACAGCTCTTACAGGGACTGTGAATAATTTTGCCGGTGCCCCGGCAGCGGGTACAGGCCGCGGTGCTGGAGAAGGCGAAGCCGCCGGTGCGCTGCTGCACCCGGACCACGCCGGTGCCCCGGCAGTCGGGGCAGGTCTCGGCCGTGGTGCCCGGCTGGCAGCCGGAGCCGTGGCATTCGTCGCACTCCTCGGTGCGGTTGAGGTTGATCTCCTTCTCGCAGCCGAAGGCGGCCTCTTCAAAGGTAATGGTCAGATTGGCCCGCAGGCTCTCCCCCTTCTGGGGACCGTTGCGCCGGGCTCCGCCGCCGCCAAAGCCGCCGAACCCACCGCCGCCAAAGAAGGAGCCGAAGATATCACCCAGGTCAATATCTCCCATGTCAAAGCCGCCGAAGCCGCCGCCGGGACCACCTGCGCCATAGTTGGGGTCTACTCCCGCATGGCCAAACTGGTCATACCGGGCACGCTTCTGCTCGTCGGACAGGACGCTGTAAGCCTCGTTCACTTCCTTGAACTTGGCCTCTGCCTCCTTGTCGCCGGGGTTCATGTCGGGGTGATATTTTTTGGCCAACTTCCGGTAGGCCTTTTTAATCTCATCGTCGGAGGCGCCTTTGCTTACGCCCAGCACCTCGTAATAATCTCGTTTCTGTTCTGGCATATGGTTCACCAACTTTACAAGTGGAGTTATGAACATGGGAAATGGCGGGGGCATCCCCCGCCTTTCCCTTCATTCTCACGCTGCGGATTGGGCACACAACCGGGTCGCTTTCACTCCGTCTCCGGACGCAAACAGCCGTATTCCATCCGGCTTGGTTTGCATCCGTCGCTGCGCTCCAAGCTCCCCTGTGTGCCTATCCTTCGCGCTTATTTCTTACTTCTTGTCGTCGTCCACGACAGTGTAGTCCGCATCCACTACGTCATCGCCGCCGTTGCTGCCGCCGGCCTGGCCGCCGACGAAGTTGGCGCCGCCCATGTCAGGGCCGGGACCAGCCTGGCCGCCCTGCTGCTGGTAGAGCTTCTCGCTGACGGCGTAGAAAGCCTTCTGCAGCTCCTCGGTGGCGTTCTTGATAGCCTCGGTGTCAGAGCCCTTCAGGGTCTCCTTCAGCTTGCCCAGAGCGCTCTCGATGTTGGAGCGGTCGCCGGCGTCCATCTTGCCGCCCATCTCCTCCAGGGCCTTCTCGGTCTGGAAGACCATCTGGTCGGCCTGGTTGCGGGTATCGGCAGCCTCGCGCTGCTTCTTGTCCTCAGCGGCAAACTGCTCAGCCTCACGCACGGCCTTGTCGATGTCGTCCTTGGACATGTTAGTGGAGGAGGTGATGGTGATGTGCTGCTCCTTGCCGGTGCCCAGGTCCTTGGCGGACACGTTCACGATGCCGTTGGCGTCGATG
>NZ_JBKVXZ010000074.1:0-13845 GCF_046973065.1 Flintibacter sp.
CCCTTTGCCAGCGGCCGCCCGTCGGGCAGCGTCCAGATATCTGCGGTTCGCACCTGAAGAGGCCGTCCGTCTCCCCAATCCTCCCAGGCGTCCATGACCACGCTGAGCGTCTCCTCATTCTGAAAGGTCACCTGCCCCTCCAGGCGGGCGCTCCAGGTCCGGAAGGCCCGCCCCTCCTCCTGGCATGCAGACAGATCCAAGCAAGCGCGGCAATACAGTTCCTTCTCCCAGCGCTTGCGCCAGGTCTGGACCACCTGCCGGTAATACTGGCTCACCCTCCGTCCCCCGCGGCCTCCCCGCTGGATCTCCGGCCAGGACAAAGCCAGCGAAAGTACCGGTTCTCCACGTAATTTGAGCTTCTTTTCTTCCTTCTTCCACACCACCTGCCAAGACTGAGGCAATCCGCTTTCCTTCATGGAAACTCCCCCCTTTTCCGCCCATCCTATGAAATGATGGGAGAAAAGGTGTGGTCTCTCTTTATTTTCACAAGCTAGTGTGTTACAATATAACTCAATCCATGTTTTTCCCATAAGAAAGGAGCCGCCATGTCCAAGTTTTATGATAAACCCTCCAGCGACCTGCTGTACCAGGCCATGCTGGAGCTCCACAGTGCGGAGGAGTGCCGTGAATTTTTGCAGGACCTGTGCACCGTATCAGAATTAAAGGCCATGGAACAGCGCATGGAAGTGGCCATGCTGCTGGATGACGGCCTTATCTACAGCGAAATTCTGGAGCGCACCGGTGCCTCCAGCGCCACCATTAGCCGGGTAAACCGGTGTCTTCACTACGGGGCTAACGGTTATCGGACCATCCTGCCCCGGCTGAAGGAGCGGCAGAAATGAACAGCTATGATTTCCTGGCGGGTTGCTACGACGAGTTTACCACCGATGTAGGCTACTCTGCCTGGGCTGACTATATTGAGGCTCATTTCCGCCGCCGGGGACTGCCGGGCAAAACGGTATTGGATCTGGCCTGCGGCACCGGTTCTCTCACGCGGGAGCTGGCCCAGCGGGGCTATGAGATGATCGGTGTGGACCTGTCCCCGGAGATGCTGGCCGAGGCCGCAGAGAAAAACCAGGATGTGGACGGCATTCCCCCCATTTTTCTGTGTCAGTCCATGGACAAGCTGAACCTGTACGGCACCATCGATGCCTGCGTGTGCTGCTTGGACAGCGTCAATTATGTCACTGACCCCAAAAAGCTGCAAAAGGCTTTTGAACGGATTTATCTGTTCCTGATGCCCGGCGGGGTGTTTTTGTTTGATATCAACACCCCGGAGAAGCTCCGGGGCCTGGACGGTCAGGTTTTCCTGGACGAGACCGAGGACGCCTACTGCGTGTGGCGTGCCGAGTACTCCCAGCGCAGCCGCATCTGCTCCTACTTTATGGACATTTTCCGTCTGGATGAGGAGAGTGGCCTGTGGGAGCGTGGCGAAGAGCTGCACCGGGAGCGGTCCTATGAGCCCCAGGAGCTGGTGGAATATCTCACTCAGGCGGGCTTTCAGGACATCCGTCAGTACGGCAACCTGAAAATGCGCTCCCCCAAGCCGGGAGAGGACCGCATCTTCTTTACCGCCCGAAAAAATCCCAAGCTGACCACACAAATTTAAGGAGAATTCTTTTTATGCGCGACGAATTGGTAAGAGCCATTACCGCTGACGGCCTGGTCAAGGCCGTGGCGATCACCGGCCGGGACCTGGTAGAGCGGGCCCGACAAATCCACACCCTCCTTCCTGTTGCCACAGCCGCCCTGGGCCGCTCTCTGCTGGGAGCCTCCATGCTGGGCGACATGCTGAAAGAGGATGGTGCCTCCCTCACCCTGCAAATCAAGGGCGGAGGCCCTCTGGGCACCGTGCTTGCTGTATCGGACAACCAGGGCAACGTGCGTGGCTATGTTCAGAATCCCCACGTGGAGCTCATGGAGATCGAGCCGGGTAAGCTGGATGTCGGCCGGGCCGTGGGTACGGCGGGCACCCTCACCGTGATCAAAGACCTGAACATGAAAGAGCCCTATGTGGGCACCATCGGCCTGTTCTCCGGCGAGATCGCCGACGACCTGGCCATGTACTTTGTAGAGAGCGAGCAGATCCCCACCGCCTGTGCCCTGGGCGTGCTGGTGAGCACCGACCAGTCGGTGACCAGCGCGGGTGGCTATCTCATCCAGCTGCTGCCCGGCGCCGGAGAGGACATCATCTCCAAGATCGAGGCCGGCGTGCGCCGGGTCGGGTCTGTGAGCCGCGCCCTGGAGGGCGGTCTGGACGCCCGTGGCCTTCTGGAGGCGGTATTGTCTGACTTTGAACTGGAGATCCTGGAGACCCATCCGGTGGAGTACCGCTGCTACTGCAATCGGGACCGGGTGACCCGAGCGCTCATCAGCATGGGCCGGGAGGAGCTGGAGTCTCTGATCCAGGAGCAGGGACAGGCGGAACTCACCTGCCAGTTCTGCGACCGGGTCTACCCCTTCACCAAAGAGGAGCTGGAGGCCCTGTTGGCCAAGATGTAAACGAACAAAGGGAGCGGAGAAATTCTCCGCTCCCTTCGTTTTGGGTAAAAAAAAGGCTGCTGTCCAAACAGCAGTCTTTTTTTCGCAAATTACTGAGCCTCCACCTTGCCGAAAGAACGGCCATTGTAGGTCAGGCAATTTTTGCACATCCGGTGAGGCAGCCGATAGGCACCGCACTTGGGGCAGGTCACGATACCGGGAGTCTCCAGCTTCCAGTGGGAGCTGCGCCGCTTATCGCGCCGTGCCTTGGACACTTTTCTCTTAGGAACCGCCATTGGTGACACCTCCTTCGGTTTGCGTGCCGTAAAGCACTTTTGGACTACTCAGCTTTCTTTATCCAACAGCTGCGCAAGCGCCGCCAATCGTGGATCCACTTCAGGTCTGCACCCGCAGGGGCCGAGGTTCAGATCGGCTCCACACTTGGCGCACAGCCCTTTGCAGTCTTCTGAGCAAAGGTTCTTTGTATCCATCGCAAGGACAAAGGCCGTGGTGACCAGCTCGTCCAGATCCAGTTCATTGCCGTCCAGAAGAAAAATCTCATCTTCACTGTCCTCCTGCTCCAGCTCATCAGCCAGAAGCATGTCCAGCGCGACTACCTTCTCCCGGGAAAATTCCTTCCCACAACGGTCACAAACCAAATCCAGCTCCGAGCGGGCCGTTCCGTTCAGGACCAGAGCGCCCGCGTGGTTGACCACGCTCCCCTGGGCCAAAACAGGCCGCACGATGGGCTTACGCCCATAAAACTCCAGGTCGGACAAATCCACCTGGCATTGGAAGGATTTTTCCGCGTCCGGAACCAGAATCACATCTCTTAAATCCAGCCGCATGCGGTTCCCTCCTTCGGGGCAAGACCCCATACTCGCGTAATGGTACGGAGAGTATTATAATGAACTCTAAGGAAAATGTCAAACCTTTTTTTGCAGTTGACAAATATATTTTTTTATGATGCAATCTAATCAGAATATAACACATGTAACAAAGGACGGCAACGGTATGAAAGAATTCACCATTGCAAAAAATGACGCGGGGCAGCGGCTGGACCGCTGGCTGGCCAAGACCCTTCCCCTGCTCCCCGCCCCTCTGGCACAAAAGTATATCCGCCTGAAGCGGGTCAAGGTCAACGGCAAGGGTTCCAAGCGGGATGTACGCCTGCAGGTGGGAGACGTGTTACAGCTCTATATCAACGATGAGTTCTTTGACCGCCCCACCCCGGAAAACGCCTTTCTCTCCCTCTATCAGCCCAAGCTGAATATTCTATATGAGGATGAGCACATCCTTCTCTTGGACAAGCGGCCCGGTCTGGTGGTCCACCCCGACGAGACGGAACGGGTCAACACGCTGCTCACCCACATCCAGGCCTACCTTTATCAGAAGAAGGAATGGTCCCCCTATAAGGAAAATTCCTTCGCCCCCGCTCTATGCAACCGCATCGACCGCAACACCGGCGGTATCGTCATCGCCGCCAAGACTGCCGAGGCCCTGCGGGTGATGAATCAAAAGATCAAGGACCGGGAGCTGAGCAAGTTCTATCTGTGTGCCGTCCTAGGCCGTATGGAGCCCCGGGAGGGCAAGCTGGAGGGATTCATCTGGAAGGACGAAGTGAAAAAGCAGGTCTACGTCCGCAGCCGTCCCCAGCCCGGAGCCAAAACCGCCATTACCTTATATAAGACTCTGGCGGTGCAGAACGGACTGTCCCTGGTGGAGTGCGACTTGATCACTGGGCGCACCCATCAGATCCGCGCCCAGTTTGCCGCCGCCGGCCACCCCCTGCTGGGCGACGGTAAGTACGGCAGCGAGCGGGAAAACCGGAAATACGGCCGCCACGGCCAGGCTCTGTACTCCTACCGCCTGGAGTTCCGCTTTACCACCGACGCCGGACCGCTGGAGCACCTCAACGGCCGCAGCTTCCAGGTGGAGGATGTGGATTTCCTGGCGGACTACTTCCCCGGCTTTCACCTCTCCGGTCAGGAGGCGTAACGCTTCTCCAATCTGCGTCCGTCCCCATTTTTTACGGAATTTTCTCCTATTTTTTCTTCTTTTTTGTCTCAGGTCCCCGATTCTCCTTAATTCGCGTTTTTTCTCCTTCAAACAGCGGTTTTCCTGCTGTTTTTGCCTCCTAAAATTCCCCGATGTTTTCGACAAAATCCATTGACATTTTTATAGGAAACAGATATAGTGTATCTCGCTATCCGTGACTACCCAGGGGGCTTTGCGCCCTTTTTGGGTGATATAACAAGGGAGCTGACATTTTTATTATAAAACAGAAATGGGGGAGGATATATGTCTAAGGAGTTGATCCGCCTGTCAAACTGCACCATGGCCTTTGACGGCGACGTGGTCCTTGACAACATCAACCTTTATATCAACGATCAGGAATTCCTCACGCTGCTGGGTCCCAGTGGGTGCGGCAAGACAACCACGCTTCGTATCATCGGTGGTTTTCAGACGCCTACCCAGGGGGACGTATTTTTTGACGGCGTGAGGATTAATGATGTTCCGCCTCATAAACGGGCGATCAATACGGTTTTCCAGCGCTACGCCCTGTTCCCCCATTTAAATGTATTTGAAAATATCGCCTTTGGTCTGCGCATCCCCAAGGAGGACCCGGAGACCAAGCGCAAGGTCAAACTGCCTGAGCAGGAGATCCATGACCGGGTCATGGAGATGCTCCACGTGGTCAACCTCAACGGATTTGAGAAGCGCTCTGTATCCTCTCTGTCCGGCGGACAGCAGCAGCGTGTGGCCATCGCCCGCGCTCTGGTCAACCGGCCCAAGGTCCTGCTGCTGGACGAGCCTCTGGGGGCCCTGGACCTGCGCCTGCGTAAGGACATGCAGAATGAGCTCAAGCGCATCCAGCAGGCCATGGGCATCACCTTTATCTACGTCACCCACGATCAGGAAGAGGCCCTGTCCATGTCGGACACCGTGGTGGTCATGGACGCGGGCAAGATCCAGCAGATCGGCACTCCTGAGGATATTTACAACGAGCCGAAGAACGCCTTCGTGGCCGACTTCATCGGCGAGTCCAACATCATTGACGGCATCATGCGCGCCGACGGCGTGGTGGAGATCTTCAACCGCCGCTTCCAGTGCCTGGACAAGGGCTTTGAGAAGGACGAGCCGGTGGACGTAGTCATCCGTCCCGAGGATGTGGACATTGTAGACGAGGCGGCGGGCCAGCTCAAGGGCACCGTCACCAACGTTACCTTCAAGGGAATGCACTACGATATCATCGTAGACTTCTATGGCTTTAAGTGGCTCATTCAGACCACCGACTTCTGCCCCGAGGGCTCCCACATCGGCATCAAGATCGATCCCGACGGCTTCCACGTGATGAAAAAGAGCCACTATTCCGGCATGTTTGGCGACTACTCCTCTTACAGTGAGGAGTATGACGAGATCGGCGACGCCACCTACGATCCGGACCAGGAGGAAGACCCTCGGGAGGACCCGGATGAAGAAGAATAAGCTGGCTCTGTTCTCCATCCCCTATGTAATTTGGATGGCTCTGTTTGTGGTGGCCCCCATCATCATGGTGGTCATCTACGCCTTTACCGCCGCGCCCCCGGACGGCGGCTTTACTCTGGCTAACTTCTCCCGCATGGGCGACTACGCCGTGGTGTTTGCCCGCTCCTTCCAGCTGGCCATCATCGCAACCTTGATCTGTGTGCTCATCGGCTATCCGGTGGCCTACTTTATGGCCAAGGAGGGTCCCGGCTTCCAGCGCACCGCCATGATGATCATCATGCTGCCCATGTGGATGAATTTCCTTCTGCGCACCTACTCCTGGCTGGCCATTTTGGAGAAGAACGGTTTCCTCAACCAGTTTTTCTCCGCCATCGGCCTATTCAATCTCATCAACAACATCTTCGGCACCGATATCACCTACTTTAAGATGATCGGCACCTCGGGCGCTGTGGTGCTGGGCATGGTATATAACTACCTGCCCTTTATGATCCTGCCCATCTACTCTGTCATCATCAAGCTGGACCACTCCCTGCTGGAGGCCGCCCGGGATTTGGGTGCCAGTTCCACCGTGGTGTTCCGCCGGGTCATCTTCCCCCTGTCTCTGCCCGGCATTCTGTCCGGTGTGACGATGGTCTTTGTCCCGTCGGTTTCTACCTTTGCCATCTCCCGTTTGATGGGAGGCGGCACGCAGATGATGCTGGGCGATCTCATTGAGCTGCAATTCCTGGGCGGTGCGTATAATCCCTATCTGGGCAGCGCCATCGCTCTGGTGATGATGGTCATTGTCATCATCTGCATGTATGTGATGAACCGCTTCGGCGAGGGAGAAGAGGAGGCGATGCTGCTGTGAACAAGAAAAATTCCTTCGGCAGCCGCCTGTTCATGGGACTGGTGTTTCTGTTTCTGTACGCCCCCATCCTGCTGCTGATCGTCTTCTCCTTTAATGCGGGCAACAGCAGCGCGGTATGGAAGGGCTTCTCTCTGAAATGGTACGTGGAGCTCTTCCAGGATCGGCTGATCATGCAGAGCGTCTACACCACCCTGCTGGTTTCTGTGCTGGCCACTCTCATCGCTACTGTGGCAGGCACCTTCGCTGCCATCGGCTTTTACAATATGAAGCGCCGCTGGCGCAATCCTCTGCTCACCATCAACAACATCCCTATGATGAATGCGGATATTGTCACCGGTGTGAGCCTGTGTCTGCTCTTTGTGGCAGCCTTTGGGGCCTGGAACGGCTTTGTGACCTGGATGGAGGAAACCTACCGGCTCACCGCTCCCCGGCTCTACCAGGGCTTCGCCACCCTGCTCATCGCCCACATCACCTTCAACATCCCCTATGTGATCCTGTCGGTGAGTCCCAAGCTGCGCCAGATGGACAAAAATCTCATCGACGCGGCGCAGGACCTGGGCTGCACCTGGATGCAGGCGTTCTGGAAGGTGGCTCTGCCTGAGATCAAGCCGGGCATCGTCTCTGGTATGCTCATCGCCTTTACCATGAGCATCGACGACTTTGTCATCTCCTACTTCACCGCCGGTGCTACCACTTCCACCCTGGCCATGGCTATTTACAGCATGACCAAAAAGCGGGTCAGCCCGGAGATCAACGCCATCTCCACCCTGCTGTTCGGCGCGGTACTTCTGCTGCTGGTCATTGTCAACGTGCTGGAGGCCCGGCAGGAAAAACAGCAGGCCAAAAAACTTTCCTGATCTCCCGGCCCTGAGCCTTGAGATAATTCTGATTTGAAATTGGAGGAATGGTCTATGAAACGAATGACCGCCTTTGCCCTTGCCGCTTCTCTGGTGCTGGGTCTGGCCGGCTGTGCCATGGATGATCCCGCTTCCAGCGGAAGCCAGGGCGGCAACGGCTCCACCGGCAAGCGTGAGGTCAACGTGTGTAGCTGGGGCGAGTATATTGACACCGATCTGATCACTGAGTTTGAGAAAGCTACCGGTATCAAGGTTAACTACACCACTGCCGAGAGCAACGAGGCTCTGTATGCCAAGCTGGCCGGCGCCAACTACGACGTGATCGTCCCCTCGGACTACATGATCTCTCAGCTCATTGAAGAGGGCAAGTTGGCTGAGCTCAACTATGACAACATCCCCAACTTCTCCAAGATCGACGACCGGTTCAAAAATCTGTCCTACGATCCCGAGAACAAGTACACCGTCCCCTACACTTGGGGCACCGTGGGTATCATCTACAACTCCACCATGGTGGACGAGCCCATCACCAGCTGGGACGCCATGTTCGACACCAAGTACGCCGGCAATGTGCTGATGTTCAACAACTCCCGTGACGCTCTGGGCATCGCCCTGATGGATCTGGGCTACTCGGTCAACACCGACAGCAAAGAGGAGCTCCAGCAGGCCTATGATCTGCTGGCTGAGGCCAAGGCCAACGGCGTGTATCAGGGCTTCGTCATGGACGAGGTGTTCCAGAAGATGGAGCAGGGCAACGCCGCTATCTGCGCTTACTATGCCGGTGACTACCTCACCATGCTGGAGAACAATCCCGACCTGAAGTTCGTTGTTCCCGAGGAGGGCTCCAACTGGTTCGTGGATGCCATGTGCGTGCTGAAGGACGCTCAGCACAAGGAGGAAGCGGAGGAGTGGATCAACTTCATGTGCTCCACTGAGGCTTCTCTGCGGAACATGGACTACATCTGGTACGCCTCTCCCAATGCTGAGGCTCTGGAGCAGTATCCCGAGTACTATGAGGAGACCTACGGCGAGCCCCTGGACATGGAGCTCTACGAGATCATGGCCGCTCCTCAGACTGTTCTGAACAACTGCGAAGCCTATCTGGTTCGTCCTCTGGAAACCCGTACTCTGTACAACGACCTTTGGACCAGCCTGGGCATCCAGTCCTGACCAATCCGTCCGCGCTCTCAGCAATGAGAGCGCGGACTTTTTTCCTGTTTACACTTTATTCACTCTTTTGTCTTAATTTTGTGATGATTTCCCTCAGTAGTGTGGTATCCTATGGATGGATCAAGGATCCAGATGTTTTCCCCTTCTTGACTGGCGGCAGGTTTCCCTCCATTCCTGCCGCAGGAGCTGAGGTCCCGCACACCTCTCCTCCACCAGGCTCCGGCTGCGCCGGATCAACCTGATACTTTGGCGCTGTGCGCCTCACTGTCACCCGGACCGGGCATCGGTCTGCTCCGGGCGACAGACCAAATGTTCTCCGGTCTGGTTTTCCAGGCCGGTTTTTTGATGTCCTTTTACAATATGAAGTTTCCTTCATATTTCTCTTGACACCAAGAGTTTCTTGCTGTAATATGAAGTTAAGTTCATACGAAGCATACTTCACATTTAAGCAAGGGGGGCATGTCATGAAGACGCGCATTAAAGAGCTGCGCACCCAGCTCGGGTTAACACAGCAGCAGCTGGCCGATCTGGTCCATGTGTCCAACCGCACCATCATTTCCATTGAGAAGGAACAGTACAGCCCCTCTCTCATGCTGGCTTATCGATTGGCCCAGGTCTTCCACACCACGGTGGAGGAGCTGTGCTGTCTGAAAGAAAACAAAGAATGGGAGGATCAATGCTATGAAAATCAAAAATAAGCGTGCCTTGGCTTCTGGCGTGATAGCAACTGCGGTTGGTATTCTGGCTCTATCCGCATGGGCTGCCGGAGCAGGCAACCGCTTTCTCCTGGCCGCAGTGCTGCTGGCCGCTTTAGCTCTGGTCAATTATTCCCGTTCACTCAGCCAAAAAGGTGTTCTGGAGGAGTTGGAACAGCAGGCAGATGAGCGGGACCGCTACCTGGTCATGAAAACCAGCCACATTTTGCTCCAAATCACCAACTATGTGCTGTGTGGCGCAACCTTTCTCTTTTTAGCTGCCTATGGGGCATGGAAGTCTCCGATCCTTCTGGCAGTAGCCATCACCCTTTGCGCTATACTGCTGTTCTTGTTTATTGGGACACTGATTATCAACACAAGGCTGGAACATCAAGAATAAGAAAACCGCGGGCTTTCGGCGCTGATACACCGAAAGCCCGCGGCATTTTTATTGGATTCTGGAATAAGTCACGTAGTGATAGGAGATCCCATCCTGCTCCAGGCTCTCGCTCTCCTCGCTTACCTCCCACTCGCCCGACTGGTCCAAATTGGGGAAGTAGGTATCGGCAGGAAAGCCGGCATGGATTTTTGTGACATAAGCGGTATCACAGTAGGGAAGCAGCTGCTCATAGACTGAAGCACCGCCAATCACAAAGGCGTCTCCGTCCGCTTGCTTTACCAGCTCCTCCACAGAGGAAAACACTTCGGCTCCCTCCGCCTGGAATTGAGGATTCCGGGACAAAATCAAATTGCGGCGGTTCTTCAACGGCCGCCCTCCGGGAAAGGTTGCCAGAGTCTTGCGGCCCAGAATCACAGTATGGCCGCTGGTAAGCGTCCGGAACCGCTTCAAATCCTCCTTCAAATAGACCAGCTGATCCCCATCCTTTCCGATGGCCCAGTTCTGGTCCACTGCGACGATCAAATTCATTTCGTCCCCCTCCTTATACTGCCACCGGGATCTTCTCCTCCAGGGGATGGGCCTGATAGCCCTCCAGGCGGAAGCTGTCCTTGGTAAAGGCGTAGAAGTCTGTGACAGACTTGTCCATGATGAACTTAGGCGCATCATAGGGCTGACGCGCGATGATCTCCTCCACAATGGGCACGTGGCGGTCATAGATGTGGGCATCGGCAATGACATGGACCAGCTCTCCCGCCTCCAGGCCAGACACCTGGGCAAACATATGCAGCAGCACCGCGTACTGCATCACGTTCCAGCCGTTGGCGGTAAGCATATCCTGAGAGCGCTGGTTCAGGATCCCGTTGAGGGTATTGCCGCTGACGTTGAAGGTCATGGAATAGGCGCAGGGATAAAGCGCCATCTCACTGAGATCATGGTGGTTATACAGGTTGGTGAGGATGCGGCGGGAGCCGGGATCGTGCTTGAGGTCCCAGAGCACCTTATCCACCTGGTCCATATCCCCCTGGGGATAGTGGTGCTTCACGCCCAACTGGTAACCGTAGGCCTTGCCGATGGTGCCGTTCTCATCGGCCCAGGCATCCCAGATGTGGCTGCTGAGCTGATGGACGTCGTTGGACTTCTTCTGCCAGATCCATAACAGCTCGTCCACTGCGGACTTTAAAAACTGCTTGCGCACCGTGATGATGGGAAACTCTTTGCGCAAGTCGTAGCGGTTGACTACCCCGAAAAGCCTGATGGTGTGGGCAGGGGTACCGTCCTCCCAGCGAGGACGGACGGGGCGATCGGTATCCCACACGCCCTTACTTAAAATATCCTGACAAGTTTGAATAAATACCTGGTCGGCGTAGCTCATGGCTCTTTCTCCTTTTGTACTTGGGGATAATGGAAACCTTTTAACCGTATTTTTCCTTCAAAAGGCCAAATTTTTTCATTATATTTTAACACAGGGGACGGCGGGATACAAGCCCGCCGTCCCCTGCCGGATCAGATTCCTTTATATTTCCTTCGTGTGGCCATTCCGCCCCGAATATGTCTCTGCGCCTTGTTTTCATCCAAAATTCCCTTTACCTGAAGATAGAGAGGTCGATTAAAGGCCGGCAGACGTTCTGACAGATCCTTATGTTTCGTAGTTACGAATTAGAACGGTTTCGTCCAGGCCCAAATCGCCGAACAGGCGCAGATAAATATCCACGTTCCCGTCCTTGTCCACTTCGATCTTCTGGATGATCCGCTTGAGTTGGGTGTTGGTCATCTGACGCACATCGGCAATGTCCTCGATCTCCCGGAAGGTCTGATTCAGAATAGATTCCAGTTGTTCCCCTTTGGTGAGATGGTAAGATACCATTTTCAGCTCGTTTTCCAGCCGCTCGATCTCTTTGCGCATCCCGCCGATCTTGTCGTTCAATTCCTCTCTGCTGATGAGGTCATCGGCATACATATCCATATATTTCTGCCTGGTCTTTTGCAGTTTGGCAAGCTGAGCGGTCAGCTCCTTTTCGTAGTTCAAATTTTCGTCCTTTGCTTTATATACCCGCTGAAATTCATGGATGACATAGCGGATGACATTTTTCTTTGCCTTGAGCACTCCTGCAAAGTATTCCTGCAAAACCTCAATCAGTTCATCTTCGTCCACCGTCACTGCATTAGGACAGTTGTCGGCACCTTTGCCATTGTGGCCGGAGCAGACCCAGCGGACATAGGTGTTCTTGTAGGTGCGGACGGTGCGCCGGAAGGACCAGCCACACTCCTTGCACTTGATGAGAGTGGAGAACAGGTATTTGTTACTTTGCCGCTCCTTGTCCACTTTGAAAGCCTGTCCACGGGACTGCATGATCTGTTGGGCCTGTTCAAAGGTTTCCGGGTCAACGATCCGCAGGTCCGGCCGCTCCACCACCATCCATTCCGAAGTGTCCTTATCCACCCGCTGGCCGGTTAAGAAGTCGGTCACTTCCTGTTTGCCGTTGATGATCTTCCCGGTATAGAGTTTGTTGGTCAGGATGCGGCAGACACCGTTCTGGCTCCATTGGCAGTTCCGCTTTGTCCGCAACCCCCGCTCATTGAGGAAGATGGAGATCTTTGCTGCACCATAGCCGTCTTTGATATACCACTCATAAATCTGGCGGACAACCGCCGCTTCTTCCTCGTTGATCGCAAGGTTGAAGTAATCCCCGATGGTCTTATCGTACCCGTAGACAATGTTGGGGACTCTTCCCTTTTCAGCGTTCATTTTCTTACCGAACTTCACCCGCTTGGAGGTGTTGGCACTCTCCTCCTGGGCCAGGGCTCCGAAGATGGTCAACACAAATTCGCTGTTGCCCATGCTGGTCATGTTGGCGGTCAGAAACTGTGTTTCGATCCCCAACGCTTTCAGCTTGCGGACATTCTGCAGGAGGTCCACCGTGTTCCGGGCGAAGCGGGAGATGTCCTTGACCACAACCATATCAAAGAGGCCATGCTCCGCGTCTGACATCATCCGCAGAAACTCTTTTCGGTTTTTGATTTTTGTCCCGGAAATGCCCTCGTCAGCATACAGCCGCACCAGGTTGTCCCCGGTGCGTTTGGTATATTCAGAAAAGAATTCTTTCTGTGCCTCCAGGCTATTGAGCTGATCTTTCTTATCCGTGGATACCCGGCAGTAAGCAGCAATATTCATAGCAACCTCTCCGTTATTTTTATACCGTTCTGTTACATCGTTATTCTACTATATGTTGTTTTAAATTTCAACAACAAAAAGGGCACCCTTTTCAAACAGGATGCCCCTCATCAATTTCTTTCTCCATATCTTTAAGCCCATCTGCAGCTACCTGTATAGCGGACTGCACCTTTTCCTGATTTGCTTCCAACAGGATTTTCAAGATGTAGTCGGCGGTGACTGCCGCTGGATTAGGGTTATGGAACTGATAATTTAATTTTCGTTTCTTCACAGCGGAGTCTCCACCTCCTTCCCGCTTACACTGGTCTATCATTATGAAGTCCAGATTGAGAATAGTACTTTCCGCTAAAATGTCTTTTGGGGCATCGAACGGTCATCAATGTCAGCTCATACTCTGCTGCCAGGTTGGGTCGTCTGTGTGATCGTCCTCTTTGTGACCGAGGGAAATTTTCTTTTGCCGCTGCTGTCGGAGCACTTTCCGGTCGGTGTACTGGTGCATGGTGGTGGCATCCCTTACAGAACCAGAAGCTTGACCGCGCTCCAGAGAGCGGATAAGCCGGACCAGATCGTTTGCAAGACCACCATCCCCACCATCGTCCCCAGCAAGATCAGGGCCAGCCACAACAGCACCGACATCGCTGTCTCCAGACTGGGAGGCGAAACAGAAATCTCTTTCTTCTTCCCAGCCTGTCGCAGCAGCGCCTGTATTTCCGCCACATCCCGCGCCAGGGCCT
>NZ_JBKVXZ010000075.1:0-3098 GCF_046973065.1 Flintibacter sp.
GCAGATGACTGTGAGCGCCCGCTGCGCGAAGGCGCTCACCGGAATCAACCCCCAGTCACTCTTTGGTTCCTTTCTGGTGACACAGAAAGGAACCCGCCCCGCAGGGCGGAACCCTCCCCCCAACAAATCAAATCCACAAAACAGACCATGAATGTGGAAAAAGGAGGCCACCATGTATCTTCATATCGGACAATCGGTGGTGGTCCCCTACCGCCAGATTTTAGGCATCTTCGATTTGGATAACGCCAGCTGGGCCTATAAAACCCGGGAGTTCCTGGAGCGGGCCGAGCGGGAGGGCCGGGCAGTCTGGCTGGGCGACGACCTGCCCAGATCGTTCATTTTGGTGGGCGAGGGAAACGCCCCACCCACCGTCTACATCTCTCAATTATCCACCGCAACTCTGCTGCGGCGGATGGAAAATAACTCCTTTGAGTAATATCTACCTATCAACAATACGGAAAGTTGAGAGCGGAGAGGGAAGAAGTCCCTTCTTTCCCCTCCCCTCTCAACCCTTCCAACGACTTGACCGGAGGTAAGCATATGGCAGAAAACAACGAGCTTCAGCAGCTCAATTCCACCCAGGTGGAGCACGAGTACGGCGGCTCTGAGATCCAGGTTCTGGAGGGCCTGGAGGCGGTGCGCAAGCGCCCGGGCATGTACATCGGCTCTACCAGTGAGTCGGGACTTCATCACCTGGTGTACGAAATTGTGGATAACTCCATCGACGAGGCCCTGGCGGGCTACTGCACCGATATCACCGTGACCATCAATCCCGGCAATACCATCACCGTTACCGACAACGGCCGTGGTATCCCCGTGGACATCCAGCCCCAGACCGGCCGTCCCGCTTTGGAGGTCGTCTTCACCGTTCTCCACGCCGGCGGTAAGTTCGGCGGCGGCGGCTACAAGGTCTCCGGCGGTCTGCACGGCGTAGGCGCCAGCGTGGTAAACGCCCTGTCCGAGTGGCTGGAGGTCCAGGTCCACAAGAACGGTGAGATCTATGAGATGAAGTTTTCCCGGGGAAAGATCACCCAGGAGATGAAGGTGGTGGGCAAGACCGATCATACCGGCACCACCGTCACCTTCAAGCCCGACCCCGAGATGTTCGACACCCTGGAGTACAACTACGAAACCCTCCACACCCGCATGCGGGAGGAGGCCTTCCTCAACGCCGGACTGCGCATCCAGACCGTGGACCTGCGCCCCGGCCAGGAGAAGGAAGACGACATGTGCTACGAGGGCGGCATCCGGGAGTTTGTTACCTTCATCAACCGCAACAAGACCCCCATCCACGACGGGGTGATCTACATGTCCGGCGCCCGGGAGGACTCCATGGCCGAGATTGCCATGCAGTATAACGACGGCTATCAGGAAGTCATGGTCTCCTTCGCCAACAACGTCCACACCCCCGAGGGCGGCATGCACGAGGAAGGCTTCCGCCGGGCGCTCACCAACACCCTCAACGCCTACGGCCGGAAGATCGGCGTGCTGAAAAATGACGACAAGGTGTCCGGCGACGACTGCCGCGAGGGTCTCACCTGCGTCATTTCCGTCAAGCTTACCGAGGCCCAGTTCGAGGGCCAGACCAAGGCCAAGCTGGGTAATGCGGAGATCCGCACCCTGGTAAATGCCGTGGTCTCCGAGAAGCTGGAGATCTTCCTGGAGGAGAACCCCAAGGTGGGCAAGCTCATCCTGGAGAAGGCAATGATGGCCAACCGGGCCAGAGAAGCCGCCCGGAAGGCCCGGGAGTCCATCCGGAGAAAGACTGCCCTGGGCGGCGCGGCGATGCCCGACAAGCTCCGTGACTGCAACGAGGCCAACCCCGAGCTCACCGAGCTCTACATCGTCGAGGGCGACTCCGCCGGCGGCTCGGCCACCCAGGGCCGGGACAGCCGCTTCCAGGCTATCCTCCCCCTGTGGGGCAAGATGCTCAACGTGGAGAAGGCCCGGGCGGACAGGGTGTATGGCAACGATAAGCTCACCCCCGTCATCACCGCTCTGGGCGCGGGTATCGGAGATGACTTTGATCTCAATAAGCTGCGGTATCATAAGGTCATCATCATGGCCGATGCCGACGTGGACGGCGCCCACATCCGTACCCTGCTGCTGACCTTCTTCTTCCGCTTCATGCGGCCTCTCATCGACAATGGCTATGTGTACGCCGCCGTCCCTCCCCTCTATAAGCTCACCAAGGGCAAGACCACCCGGGTGGCCTTCTCCGACGAGGAGCGGGACAAGATCTCCGCCGAGCTCCGTGGAGACAACCCCAACGCCAAGGTGATTATCAACCGCTATAAGGGCCTGGGCGAGATGGACCCCCACGAGCTGTGGGAGACCACCATGGACCCCGAGAAGCGTACCCTCAAGCGCATCGAGCTGGACGACGCCGTCCGGGCCGATGAGATCTTCACCCTGCTCATGGGCGAGAAGGTGGAGCCCCGCCGGGAGTATATCCAGGAGAACGCCAAGAAGGCGGTCAACCTGGACTTCTAAGCGGTCCTTTGTCCCTGTTTTTTCAGCCATCCTTCAAGGAGGAAACAATAGATGAGTAAAAAACCCCAATACGATCCCGAGGAGATCCGTTTCCCGGACCAGGTGATCAAGACTGCTCCCCTGGTCAAGGAGATGGAGGACTCCTACATCGAATATGCCATGTCCGTTATCGTGGGCCGGGCTCTGCCCGACGTGCGGGACGGCCTGAAGCCGGTACACCGCCGCATCCTCTACGCCATGTACGAGGACGGCCTCACCAGCGACAAGCCCTTCAAAAAGTCGGCCACCTGCGTGGGCGACGTGCTGGGCCGCTACCATCCCCACGGCGACCAGTCGGTCTATGACGCCCTGGTGCGTCTGGGCCAGGACTTCTCCATGCGCTATGTGCTGGTGGACGGCCACGGTAACTTCGGCTCTATCGATGGCGACCCCCCTGCCGCCTACCGTTACACCGAGGCCCGCATGTCCAAGCTCTCCAACGAGATGCTCCGGGACATCGAGAAGGAGACGGTGGACTGGGACCCCAACTTTGACGAGAGCCGCAAGGAGCCCCGTGTCCTGCCCAGCCGCTTCCCCAACCTGCTGGTGAACGGCTCCTCCGGTAT
>NZ_JBKVXZ010000075.1:3108-13418 GCF_046973065.1 Flintibacter sp.
GGCCACCAACATTCCACCCCACAACCTCACCGAGGTCATCAACGCCGTCATCTGCGTGCTGGACAACGAGAACGCCACCCTGGACGACCTGATGGAGCACATCCAGGGCCCCGACTTCCCCACCAAGGGCATGATCATGGGCCGCAGCGGCATCCGCGCGGCCTACGCCACCGGCAAGGGCCACATCCGGGTCCGCGCCCGCACTGAGTTTGAGGAGTTCGGCAAGGACCGCACCCGCATCATCGTCACCGAGATCCCCTATCAGGTCAACAAGCGCATGCTCATCAAGAACATGGCCGACCAGGTGGAGGACAAGCGTCTGGAGGGCATCTCCGACATTCGGGACGAGTCCGACCGCAACGGCATGCGCATCGTCATCGAGCTCAAGCGGGATGCCAATCCCCAGGTGGTGCTCAACCGCCTCATTGCCCAGACTCAGCTCCAGGTGACCTTTGCCATCAATATGCTGGCTCTGGTCCACGACCAGAAGCAGCCCAAGATCCTCACCCTGCGGGAGATTCTGGACGAGTACATCGCCTTCCAGGAGCAGATCATCACCCGCCGCACCATCTACGACCGCCGCAAGGCCCAGGAGCGGGCCCATCTGCTGGAGGGTCTGCTCATCGCCCAGGACAACATTGACGAGGTCATCAAGATCATCCGCACCAGCTACGACAACGCCAAGGAGCGCCTGATGACCCGCTTCGGTCTGGACGACGTGCAGGCTCAGGCTATCCTGGATATGCGCCTGAAAGCCCTCCAGGGCCTGGACCGGGAGAAGCTGGAGGCCGAGTACAAGGAGCTGGAGGAGCGCATTGCCTACTACGACAAGCTCCTCAGCGACGAGGGGCTGCTGCGCCAGGTTCTCAAGGACGAGCTCACCGAAATTCGGGATAAGTACGGCGACCAGCGGAAAACCGAGATCGCCTTCGTGGAGGACGACTTGGACATCGAGGACCTCATCGAGGAGGAGCAGTGCGTCTTTACCCTCACCCAGGCGGGCTACATCAAGCGTACCCCGGTGAGCGAGTACGCGGCCCAGTCCAAGGGCGGCCAGGGCCGCAAAGGTATCACCACCCGGGACGAGGACTGCGTGGTGGACGTGTTTACCGCCTCCACCCACGACTACCTGTTCTTCTTCACCGACACCGGCAAGGTGTACCGGAAGAAGGGCTACCAGATCCCCGAGAGCGGCAAGACCGCCAAGGGCACCAACATCGTCAACATTCTCCAGGTGGAGCAGGGCGAGAAGGTGCAGACCATGATCCACACCCGGAAGCTGGACAACCCCGATCTGTACCTGGTCATGGTCACCCGCAACGGCACCGTCAAGCGTCTGCCCGTCACCGCCCTGAAGAACATCCGCAACAGCGGCATCCGTGCCCTGCGCCTGGAGGAGGGCGACCAGCTCATCTCCGTACGGGAGACCGACGGCACCAAGAAGATCCTCATCGCCACCCACGACGGTATGGCGGTCTGCTTTGACGAGAACGACGTGCGGCCCATGGGCCGTGACGCCGTGGGCGTGCGCGGCATCCGCCTGCGGGAGGGCGACTATGTGGTCAGCGCCGCCCGGGCCACCGCCGGCCGCACCGTCCTTACCATCACCGAGAAGGGCTACGGCAAGCGCACCCCCGTGGAGGACTACCGCGTCACCAACCGTGGCGGCATCGGCATCAAGAACTACGCTGTCACCGAGAAGACGGGCAAAATTGTGGGCATCAAGGTGGTGGACGGCAGCGAGGACCTGCTGCTGGTCACCCAGGCGGGTATCCTCATCCGTACCCACGTGGACGCCATCCGGGAGGCCGGACGTGCCACCCAGGGCGTTATCGTTATGCGCTTCAAGGAGGAGGGGGACAAGGTGATCTCCCTGGCTCTGGCGGAGCGGGAGGAGACCGCCGAGGTTGCCCAGCCCGAGACCGCGGAAGCGGAAACCATGGAAGCAGAAACCACTGAAACCCCGGAAGAGACCCAGGCTGACCAGGAGTGATAGAGCGCTCCTGGTGAGAAAAGGAGGTTTGTCCCGTGAGAAGACGTCGTGTGACCTATCGTCCCAGTAAGGCCCAGGGGGCCTTTGGGGTGGCCGTTGGCGCCATCTTTGTTGTAATCGGACTGGTGATGGTCATTCCTATCTTTGGCCTGTTTGGTGTCCTTTGGACACTGATTGCCGTGGGAATCACCGGCATGAACGCCTACCAGGTCTTCGGAAAGGGCTATGCCGGACCGGAAATCACCATTGAAGAGGACGAGGAGCCCCGTCGTGGGGCATCCTCCGCCCCTGCTCCCCAGACCCACGACCACATTCCTTCCACGTCTCTGGATGTGAAGGGACGGCTGGAGCAGCTCAAGGACCTGAAGGAGGCCGGGCTGCTCAGTCAGGAGGAGTACGACAAGAAGCGGCAGGAGATTTTGAAGGGGCTTTGAGTAAGGAGGATAATCCGATGCAAAGACGCCGTATGATCGACCGACCCAATCAGGTCCAGGGGAAAAGCTGGATCTCAGTGATTTGGGGCGTGATACTTCTTATCGTTGGTTTAGGGACCATCATGTCTATATCTGTCGGTATTGGCGCTGTGTGGACGGCGTTTGCTGTGGTCCTGATCGTGAACGGCATCCGTAAGGCCCTTGCGCCCAAGAACGCCTCCAAGCTGGGTGACAGTGTGGAGAAGGTTGTGTCCCGGATTCAAAATAAGGATCCCGAGAAAAAAACCGTCCGCAGCAAACAGGAGACCCACGACCATATTCCCCCTACCGCCCTGGATGTGGAGGCGCGGCTGGAGCAGCTGCGCAGCCTGAAAGAGGCGGGGCTGATGGACAACGCGGAGTATGAGCAGCGGAAGCAGAAGCTGTTTAAGGGGCAGTAAGTAGAATTCCGCCCTGCAGGGCGAGAAGGGGCGATGTGCCTTTCTGAACGATCAGAAAGGAACCCGCCCTGCAGGGCGGAACCCTCTTTTTTCTTTGCAAAAACAGTCAAAATCCATCCTCTCCCAAGGAGAAATGAATGAAAACCGTAACAATTTACACCGACGGCGCCTGCTCCGGCAACCCCGGCTCGGGCGGCTGGGGCGCGTGCCCAAAAAAGTAAACTTTTTTGGGGTCCCTGACAGATTGAAATCCTCGGGCGAAATGAATTCGCCCTGCGGCAAGGTTTTTGCCAGAGGCAAAAACGCTTGAACGCGCCATACGGCGCGGGGCGCACGGTGTGCGCCCTCAAAATCGCGCCCAAGGAGAAGTATATGAAAACCGTAACAATCTACACTGACGGCGCCTGCTCCGGCAACCCCGGCCCGGGCGGTTGGGGCGCGATTTTAATGTACGGCCCCCACAAAAAGGAGATGTCCGGGGGCGAGCCCCAGACCACCAACAACCGCATGGAGCTTACCGGAGTCATCTCCGCCTTGCGGGCCTTAAAGGAACCCTGCGTGGTGGAGCTCTACTCCGACTCCAAGTACGTCATCGACGCCCTGGAGAAGGGCTGGGCCAAGGGCTGGCGTGCTCGGGGCTGGGTCAAAGGAGATAAAAAGCCCGCCCTCAACCCCGATTTGTGGCAGCAGCTGCTGGAGCTGTGCGAGTATCATACCGTCAACCTCCACTGGGTCAAGGGCCATGCGTCCAATCCCTATAACAACCGCTGTGATGAACTGGCCGTAGCCCAGAGCCAGAAGTTTAAGTGATCCACTTGGGCAGAAAGTAAGGGATTTTGTGACAAAATCCCCTTGACAGCGGAAGATTTGTCCAGTAGAATGTCATCACAAAGCTGTGACAGAGAACAGTACCCCCCGCCGGGGCGCAAGAGAGAGGATGGTCGGTGTGAATCCTCCGAAGGCGGGTTGGGGAACGGCCCTCTGGAGCGCGGGCAGGAAATGGCCCGCCGGTCCCCGCCGTTACCGGGAACGAAGTGCGTACCAGCCAGGTACGAATTCAGGTGGAACCACGGACATTTTTGTTCGCCCTGAGCCGAAAACCGGCTCAGGGCGTTATTGTTTTTTTGCGACAAAATACACTGCTCTGAGCCAAATCAATCAGAAAAGGAGCGTATTACCATGAAAAACAGCGAAAAGACCATGGAAAAGATCGTTGCTCTGTGTAAGGGCCGCGGCTTTATCTTCTCCGGCAGCGAGATCTACGGCGGCCTGGCCAACACCTGGGACTACGGCCCTCTGGGTGTGGAGCTGAAGAACAACGTCAAGAAGGCCTGGTGGAAGAAGTTCGTCCAGGAGAACCCCTACAACGTGGGTCTGGACGCCGCCATCCTGATGAACCCCCAGACCTGGGTGGCTTCTGGCCATCTGGGCGGCTTCTCCGATCCTCTGATGGACTGTAAGGAGTGTAAGGAGCGCTTCCGCGCCGACAAGCTCATCGAGGACTGGTGCAGCGAGAACGGCGTGGAGCTGGACAAGCCCATCGACGCCTTCTCCCAGGAGGAGATGAAGAACTTCATCGAGGAGAAGAACATCCCCTGCCCCACCTGCGGCAAGCACAACTTCACCGACATCCGTCAGTTCAACCTGATGTTCAAGACCTTCCAGGGTGTCACCGAGGACGCCAAGAACACCGTGTATCTGCGTCCTGAGACTGCCCAGGGTATCTTCGTCAACTTCCAGAACGTGCAGCGCACCACCCGCAAGAAGCTGCCCTTCGGTGTCTGCCAGATCGGTAAGTCCTTCCGCAACGAGATCACCCCCGGCAACTTCACCTTCCGTACCCGCGAGTTTGAGCAGATGGAGCTGGAGTTCTTCTGCAAGCCCGGCACCGACATGGAGTGGTTCCAGTATTGGCGTTCCTTCTGCCGCGACTGGCTGCTGAACCTGAACATGAAGGAGGAGCACCTGCGTCTGCGTGACCACAGCCCCGAGGAGCTGTGCTTCTACTCCAAGGGTACCACCGACTTCGAGTTCCTGTTCCCCTTCGGCTGGGGCGAGCTGTGGGGCGTGGCCGACCGTACCGACTACGACCTGACCCAGCACCAGACCACCTCCGGCAAGGACATGACCTACTTCGATCAGGAGACCGGCGAGCACTATATCCCTTACGTGGTGGAGCCCTCTCTGGGTGCCGACCGTGTGACCCTGGCCTTCCTGGTGGAGGCCTACGACGAGGAGGTCGTGGGTCAGGACAAGAAGGGCAACGACGACGTGCGCGTGGTCATGCACTTCCACCCTGCTCTGGCTCCCTTCAAGGCTGCCATCCTGCCTCTGTCCAAGAAGGAGGTCCTGGCTGGTCCTGCTCAGAAGCTGCGTGATGAGCTGAGCAAGTACTTCATGGTGGACTACGACGACACCGGTTCCATCGGCAAGCGTTACCGCCGCCAGGACGAGATCGGTACCCCCTACTGCATCACCCTGGACTTCCAGACCGTGGGCGACGAGAACACCCCCGCCGACAACTGTGTCACCATCCGCGACCGTGACACCATGGAGCAGGTGCGCATCCCCATGGACCAGGTGAAGAGCTGGCTGGAGGAGAAGCTGGCTTATTGATCGCTTTCTTGAAAGAAAAGTTAGCAAAAGAACTTTGTGCCCCGCTTTCTTGAAAGAAAGCTTGGCAAAGAACTTTGTGCGAAACTGTGTTTCGCCTCTGCACTTCGCTTTGCCTCTGAGTTTTCAATAAAAAACGTGGGAAGGACCAAGTTGGTCCCTCCCACGTTTTTTTGATTAAAAATAAAACAGATCTTCAAACTTTTTGTCCAGCGCGATGCACAGCACCAGTGCCAGCTTGGCAGTGGGGTTAAACTGCCCCGTTTCAATAGAGCTGATCGTCTGTCTGGATACACCCACCAGCTTGGCAAGGTCCCCCTGGGACAGATTTTTTTCCGCCCGGGCCACCTTCAAACGATTTTTTAAAACCAGCTGGTCGTCCATATCCTCACCATCCTGACAAATACTTGACTAAATTATACACGATCATGGCCAAACAGAAAAGAGCCATCCCAGCCTAAGAGCGCTGCTTGAGGTTGACCGCCTTGTAGAGGCAGCACCCAAAGGAACAGGCCCAGAACATGGCCAGAATATCCCCCACAGGGATGTGGTTGATCAGCTTATAGGTGGTCAGCAGCAGTCCAATGCCAAAGACAAAAATCAGACTAAACGATTCGCCTTGAATACGAATGGTCTTTTCCCGCTCATCCTGAAGATGATTTTCCCGACGACTTTTTTCCAAAATCTCGTTCTTTTCCAAAGATAGTCCTCCTTACGGCAGCGTTTCCATGACATAGGCGGCCAAAGCGACCAGCGTGCCCAGAGTGGCTAAAATGGCGGTTATAAACGTGACCCGCTCCCTCCGGGCTCCGTACTGACCAAAGGCCTCGCAGGCGAGGTATCCCAGGAAAAACGCCAGAGGCAGCTGGTTGTCCAATCCCCGGAGCAGATTGTAAGTCATCACCAGGACGCACAAAAATATAAAGCCAACTACCCCCCATTGGCGGCCTTTGTTCCGGGCATCAATTTTCCCCTCGTCCCAGAGCAGGTTTTCCTTCCGACACTTTTCCAGAATTTCTTTTTTGTCCATACAAAAAACTCCTTTTGTCTGTGGCGGACCGGCCGTGTCCTCCGTGGTTGAGATAAGGATAGCATGGTGTGATTAGATTGTCAAGTACACTTGGCATAAAAATAAGTGAACTTGATATTGTGCAAAGGACACTTTGATAAAACACGTGGGAGCGACGCAGCACGTCACTCCCACAAAAATTGATCTTACGGGCGCAGAGGCGAAACAAAGTTTCGCATAAAGTTCTTTGCCAAGCTTTCTTTCAAGAAAGCGGAGCCTACTTTTCTTTTAAGAAAAGTAGGCTAGCGGGAGAGGAGCTTTTTCATGCCGTCCTCCAGCCCTTCCACCGTAAGAGAAAACATAGGGAAGATCCCGGCGATGGTGTCGTAGGTCTGGGTCCAGTACTGGCCCCAGGTGGGCCGCTGGCTGGGGTTGAGCCAGATGACATTGGGATATTTCCCCCGGAAGCGGTGGAGCCAATCCAGCCCCGTTTTTGGGGCGTTAGGGTCCCGGTTGGGCGAATAGGAGTAGTCCCCCATCAGCTCATAGGGGGCCATCTGGGCGTCGCCCACGAAGATGACCTTGTACTCACTGGAGATGTTGTCCAGGATCCACTGGGTGGGCTGGCCATACTCCGAGAGCATGGTGGGCGAGGTAAACACCCGGCCGTAGGGGCAGTTATGGAAGTAGTAGACCTTCAAGTCCTTGAAGTGTCCCACTTTGCTCACTGCCTGGAACAGAGCAGAGCACAGCTGGGCATAGTAGTCCATAGAGCCGCCGGAGTCCATGAGCAGCAGGACCTTGACGGTATTCTCCCGGGGCCGCTTGTAGCGCACCTTTAACATGCCGCCGCTGTCGGCGGTGTCCTTAATGGTGTTGTCCACGTCGAACTCCGTGGGAGGCAGGTCCACCAGGCCGGAGAACTGCCGCAGGTGCCGCAGAGCCACCTGGAACTGGCGGGTGTCCAGGGTGTTGTCCCGGCGGAAATCCCGGAACTTCCGCTCCCCCGCTACCCGGAAGGCCCGCTTGTACATGCTCTGACCGCCCACCCGGATACCCTTGGGGGACAGGCCGGAGTTGCCGAAGGTGGACATACCGTGGGTGCCAACCCAGTAGTTGCCGCCGTTGTGCTGCTCCTTCTGCTCCTGCATGCGCTCTTTCAGCATGCGCTCAATTTCTTCCTCGCTGAGGCCCATATTTTTCAGGGCCTGCTCCTCGTCCCAGTTGGCGTAGTCCTGGAGCACGTCGGGCCGGTTGAGCCAGTCCATCAGCTCCTGAGACACCTCCTGCTGGAAGGGCACGTCCTTGAAATATTCCAGAAAACAGCGGTCGAAGCGGTCAAAGTCGGCCTCGCTCTTCACCAGCAGGCAGCGGCACAGGTGATAAAACCCGGTGAAGCTGGAGCCGTGGAGCCCCTTGTCCATGGCCTCCATCAGGGCCATCCACTCGGTGAGGGAGACTTTCAGGCCGTTTCGCCGCAGCAGGTAGAGAAAATCCTCAAACATGTTGGTTCCTTTCCATTCCACAGCCGGGAAAAATTCCTGGCATCCCGCGCCGGAGCATGGGAAAACAAGCCGTGGAAGTTCTTTTTGGTTCTTTTTCTTTCAAGAAAAAGAATCACCGCCAGACGCGGCGCAGGGCGTCCATGTCCTCGTTCTTCTTCAGCAGCACCCCCAGATAGGGCACCTCCTTGCCGATACGGCTCACGTCCACGCCGCCGTGCTGGAGGGCCTGGATCCAGTCGATGATCTCGCTGGTGGAGGGCTTCTTCTTGATCTGCGGCAGCTGGCGGATCTTGTAAAAAGCCTCCAGCACCTGGGTGAGCAGCTTCTCATCCAGATCGGGATAGTGGACCCGGACAATGTCGGCCATCAGCTCCTTATCCGGGAAAGCAATATAGTGGAACACGCACCGGCGCAGGAAGGCGTCGGGCAGCTCCTTTTCCGCGTTGGAGGTGATGATGACCACCGGGCGGTGCTTGGCCTTCACGGTCTCGCCGGTCTCAGGGATGTAGAACTCCATGCGGTCCAGCTCCCACAGCAGGTCGTTGGGGAACTCCAGGTCGGCCTTGTCGATCTCGTCAATGAGCAGGATGACCTGCTTGTCGGCGGTAAAGGCCTCGCCCAGCTTGCCCAGCTTGACATACTTGGCGATGTCGTCCACGCCCTGGCCGCCAAACTGGCTGTCATAGAGGCGCTGCACCACGTCGTACACATACAGGCCGTCCTGGGCCTTGGTGGTGGATTTGATATTCCAGATGACCAGCTCCTTGTCCAGAGCCTGGGAGATGGCCTGGGCCAGCATGGTCTTTCCGGTGCCCGGCTCGCCCTTGATGAGCAGGGGCTTTTGCAGTACCATGGCGATGTTTACTGCCCGAAGCAGCTCCTCATCGGCCACATAATTTTGACTTCCTCGAAATTCCTTCATGGTCGTATCCTTCCTGGCCCAAGGGCCTTTGTGTGCTTATTCTTTGGAATTGTATAATCTTTTTTGATTAAATTCAAGTATTTTGCCTTATTTTTTGAAAAAGGAAAAACAAGCGCGTCCGGATCGATTCAAACCCGGACGCGCGTTTTGGTTGAAAACATTACCCAATCAAAAGCATCAAAATGGGGATACTAATAAAGCTGGCCAGGGTGCTCAGACAGGCTCCCGTGGCGGCGTACTGCTCATCGGCCCCGAAGGCTCCAGACAGCACCGGTACCTGACTGACCACGGGCAGGGCGCTCTCCACCACAAACACCTGCATGGCCAGGCCGATCACGCCAAACAGATGGCAGATGCCCCAGCAGATGACAGGAGCCACCCCAAGCCGCACCACCAGCATGGTGGGCAGGCCGGGCAGCAGGCGCAGGTTTTTTAGACCCACTTCCCAGATGATGTAGCCGCAGTAGATGAGTGCCAGAGGCGACACAGTGTCTCCGATGTACCCGGCAAACTTCATTACCACGGCCGGCAGCTGCAAATCCAGCACCAGCATCAGAATGGAAAAGATGACCCCCAGAATGGGAGGCTTGCTCAGCAGGTTTTTGAAAAAGCCCAGCACCGTGGTTCGGGTGCCTTCGGCGGTGCCGGAGCGCTGAATGAGCATAATGCCCAGAGACTGGAGAAAACTGGTGTTTCCCAGGTAATAGATCATCACATAGGGAAGGCATTTGTCCCCAAAGAGCTGAGTACATACGGGCAGGCCGATAAACAGCGTGTTGGACAGGCCGGTCATGACCACAAAGACGCCCCAACGGGAGCGGGGCAAGTGCAGAAGCTGAGCCAGTCCCGCAGCGAGCAGCAGGGTGATCGCCATACCAAGGACAGCGGCAATCAGCATAAAGCCCGCCTGAACCAGCATGTCATGACTGAGATTGGAAAGCAGTCCGGTAATACAGGTGCAGGGCACAGCGATGTTGACGATGTACTTGCTTAAAAATTTCTTTTCCGACGGGCCCATCCAGCCCCGCCAGCCCATAAAAAAGCCCACACTCATCAGAGCCATCAGGATGAGGGAGGCGGACAGGGCGTTAAAAAATCCGGACACAGGCTACCCTTCTTTCCATCATAAAGCCAGCAGGCCCCCGCTTTCGCGGGGGCCGTATAAAATCATTTACTCTGCTTTCGGGGTGCCGGAGCCGCTCCCATTTCCTCTGGGACGGCGGCGGCGGGGACGGCGGCGCTTCTCGCCGCCCTCAGCGGGAGCGGAGAACTCGCTTTTAGGGGCGCGGTCGGCGGGCTTCTCCTGGGGCTTTTCCTGCCGTTGGGGGCGCTCCTGCTTGGGACGGGGAGGCCGGGCGGGCTTTTCCTGCCGCTGAGGACGCTCTCCCTCCTGC
>NZ_JBKVXZ010000076.1:0-13287 GCF_046973065.1 Flintibacter sp.
GGATAACCTGCGGCACAACGGCCTGGAGGGACAGATCTGGACCGGAAGCTGGTCCCAAACCCCTTTCCAGCCGGGCAGCTTTGATCTGGTGGTGTCCAACCCGCCCTACTACGCCCCAGGCAGCGGAAAAGACGGCGGCCCGGCCCGGATGGAGCGGGAGGAGCTGGACGCCCTGTGCCGGGCAGCCGCCCGGCTGCTGCGCAACGGCGGGCGGTTTGCCCTGTCGTTTCCCACCCAGCGGATGGTTGACCTGTTGGAGGCCATGCGCCGCTGGGACCTGGAGCCCAAGCGGCTCAAGCTGTTGTCCCACACGCCCACAAAGCCCCCCTACGCCCTGTTGGTCGAGGGGGTACGCCAGGGCAAGCCCGGTTTGCAGGTGTTGCCCTGCCAGGAATAAAACGAGGAGGTTCATCCCATGTCCGGAACCTTATATTTAGTTCCCACCCCCATTGGAAACCTAGGGGACATCTCGCCCCGTATGGCCCAGACCATGGCCCAGGCGGACTTCATTGCCGCCGAAGATACCCGGGTGACCATGAAGCTCCTCAACCATCTGGAGCTGAAAAAGCCCATGGTCTCCTACTACCGCCACAACTCGGAAAACAGCGGCCAGAGTATCCTGCAGCGGCTGCTGGCCGGGGAAAACTGCGCACTGGTTACCGATGCGGGTACCCCCGCCATCTCCGACCCGGGAGAGGATCTGGTGGCCCTGTGCGCCCAGAACGGCGTGCCGGTGGTGTCCATCCCCGGACCCTGTGCCCTGGTCACCGCCCTGGCGACCTCGGGGCAGCCCACGGGACGCTTCACCTTTGAGGGGTTCCTTGCTATGAACAAGAAGAACCGCCGCCGCCACCTGGACTCTCTCCGGGGGGAGGAGCGGACCATGATCTTCTATGAGGCGCCCCATAAGCTGCCCGCCACCCTGAAGGACTTGGCGGCCACCTTCGGGCCGGAGCGCCCCATTTCTCTGTGCCGGGAGCTGAGCAAACTCCATGAGGAGATCCGCCGCACCACCCTGGGGGAGGCGGCAGACTACTACGACCAGAAACCGCCCCGGGGGGAGTTTGTGCTGGTAGTCCGGGGAGCGGAACCTGCCCAGGAAGAGGAGGCCACCCTGGAGGACGGTTTGGCGCGGGTGCGCGCCCTGCGGGAGGAGGGAGCCTCCCTGCGGGATGCGGTGAAGCAGGCGGCCAAGGAACTGAGCCTGTCCCGCAATGAGCTCTATGATATGGCGGTCAACGACAAGTAATACAACATAAACAAGGCGGCGGAAGTGGAAGCACTTCCGCCGCCTTTTCTGTGTGGGTCAGGAGCCGTCTGGGGCCAGACTTTGGGCCACCAGGTGCAGGATCGTCTGGACATAGCGGGGCAGACGCTTCCCCTGCCGGTAACAGGCACAGAAGTGGCGCTGATTGTCGTAGCCGGCCAGGGGATAGAAGCAGCCCTGTCCGGCGGTGTAGCTGTGGGCGCACAGCATATAGCACCCGCAATTTACCGTGATTTGCCGGGCGGCCTCCATGTTGTCGCTCTCCAGAAAGAGAGTGGGGTTCAAACCGTGTTCCTGAAAGAGCCGGTCCTGGACGATGCGAACATTGTGGCCGGTTTTCAGCGAGACAAAGGGGGCGTCCATGGCCTGCTCCAGCTGGATGGGGGTGCCGGATGGCAGAGCCTGGGCCAGAGGGGTGTCATAAGCGGCCAGAATTCCGATGGTCTCCCGCTGGATCAGCTGATAGGCCAGGCCGGGGATGCCGCCTTCCGTGGAGGCAAAGGCCAGGTCTACCTCTCCCTCCAGCACCATCTGCTCCAGCATGGCGCTGCCTGCCTCCCGCAGCTCCAGGCGGACCTGGGGAAAGGATTTGATGAATTGGGGCAGGACCTGGGGGAGCAGACGGGCGGAGCGCTGCATGCTGATGCCCAGACGCAGCCGTCCCCGATCCTCCTGTCGGATCTGCTGGATCTCATTTTCCAGAATCTCATTGGCGCTGAGCATAGCCTGGGCGGCCCGGAGATAGCACTCCCCAGCGTAAGTGGGACGGAAAGGCTGCACCGTGCGGTCAAACAGCTCTACCCCCAGCTCCCCCTCGATCTGCCGCAGCATCTGACTCAGAGAGGGCTGGCTGATATACAGCTTTTTTGCCGCCGCCGTCACGCCCCCCTCCTGGGCGATAGTGCGGATGTAGCGGGCCTGTTTCAGATTCATATGGTCCCCTCCTTCCCAAGAAATGAGCCGGTTTGATTTCTTTCTATCCTCAGCATAATGCAGCTGGAACCTGCCGTCAAGAAAAACATAGTATAAATCCTATGGATACTATATTATAAATTGTATTTGATCTATAATATTGGGCATGTTACCCTATAATCAGCAAAGAAAATCTCTTGAAGGAGGACATGTCATGGAAATTTTGAAGCCGGCTATGGCCGGTACCCTGGAGTCCAGCGACGCCCAGGTCACCGTGGAACCCGGTACCGACGGAATCCAGCTGACTCTGTCCAGCAGCGTGATGAACCAGTACGGCCGCCAGATCAAGGCCACCGTGCTGGAGACCCTGGAGCGTCTGGGTGTGGAGAATGCCCAGGTCACTGTGGTGGATAAGGGCGCTCTGGACTGCACCCTGAAGGCCCGGGTGGAGTGCGCGGTGTTCCGCAGCTGCGGCCAGTCTCAGGCCAATATTCCCTGGGGAGGTGTGGTGCGATGATTCCTCGTCCCAGACCCGAGCGGTTCCGCCTGCGCCGGACCATGATGTTTATGAACGCCCAGAAGCCCGGCCTTATTAAAGATGCCTACATCTACGGCTGTGACTCCATTATGCTGGACCTGGAGGACGCGGTGGCGGAGAACCAGAAGGACGCCGCCCGTTTCTCCCTGTACCACGCCCTGAAGACCATCGACTACGGCGACACCGAGGTCATTGTCCGTATCAACGGCCTGGATACCCCCCACTGGCAGGAGGATATCCGTGTGTGTGTGGCCGGCGGAGCCGACGGCATCCGTATCGCCAAGTGTGAGAGCGCCCAGGATGTGAAGACCGTGGAGGCCGCGGTGGAGGCCGCCGAGGAGGAGTTCGGGGTCGAGAAGGGCCGCACCCTGCTCATGGCCGCTCTGGAGAGTCCCAAGGGTATTCTGAACGCCTATGAGATCTGCTCCGCGTCGGAGCGTATGTTCGGCGTGGCCATCTCCGGCGGCGACTTCCGCAAGTGCATGCAGACTACCCCCCAGCCCGACGGCGTGGACATGCTCTTTGCCCGGGGCCAGATGCTGCTGGCTGCCCGTGCCGCCGGCATCCAGTGCTTTGACACCGTGTTTACCAACCTGGACGACCAGGCGGGCTTTGAGGCCGAGGTTTTGCAGAACAAGGCCATGGGCTTTGACGGCAAGAGCCTCATCAACCCCAAGCAGATCCGCTTTGTCCACCAGGTCTTTGCCCCCACCGAGAAGGAGATCATCCAGGCCGAGAAGATCGTCCGTGCCTACCGGGAGCAGTCTGCTGCCGGCGTGGGCGTATTTACTGTGGACGGCAAGATGATCGACATCGCCTTTATCCCCGGCGCCGAGCGCACCCTGCGTCTGGCCCGGGCCTGTGGACTGTATGAGGGGGATCTGGTATGATTAACAAAGTAGGACGGGATATTCCCGACGCTCTGCTCACCAATGGCCGTGAGGTGTACCAGGGCAAGAACTATATGGACGGCAAGTACATCCAGAAGGCCTCTCCCCGTACCCGCCGGTGCGAGAAGCCAGTGGACACCAAGGTGGTGGACTCCCTGGTGGAGGCCCTTAAGCAGTGCGGCGCCAAGGACGGTATGACCTTCTCCTTCCACCATCACTTGCGGGACGGCGACTATGTGGTCAATCAGGTAATGGCCGCCGCCATCGAGAAGCTGGGCCTGAAGGACCTGACCATCGCCGCCACCAGCCTGGGCTCCGCCCACGACCCCATTGCCGACTACATTGAGGAGGGCAAGGTCATCGGCATCCAGACCTCCGGCATCCGTGGCCGTATGGGTGAGGTGGTCTCCGCCGGCAAGCTGAAGACCCCCGCCATCATCCGCAGCCACGGCGGTCGTCCCCGTGCTATTGAGGCCGGCGAGGTCCACATCGACATCGCCTTCATTGCCGCTCCCACCAGCGACTGTATGGGCAACTGCCGGGGCATCGGCGGCAAGAGCAACTGCGGCTCCATGGGCTACGCCATGTCCGACGCCAAGTACGCCGATCACGTGGTGGTGGTTACCGACTGCCTGGTGGACTTCCCCAATATGCCCGCCAGCGTAGAGGCCATTGACGTGGACGCCGTGGTAGTGGTAGACTCCATTGGTAATCCCAAGAAGATCGCCTCTGCCGCTGCCCGCATCTCCCAGAACCCCCGGGACCTGATGATGGCGGAGAACGTGGCCAAGGTCATCGCCTCCACCCCCTACTTCAAAGAGGGCTTCTCCTTCCAGACCGGCGTAGGCGGCCCCTCTCTGGCGGCCAACCTGTTTTTGGAGCAGTACATGGACGAGCGGGGCATCAAGATGGGCTGGGCCATCGGCGGCATCTGCGGCCCCATGGTGGAGCTGCTGAAGAAGGGCAAGGTGGGCAAGGTCATCGACGTGCAGGACTTCGACCTGGACGCGGTGAACTCCATCAACCAGACCCCCAATCACTTTGAAATGAGCGCCTCCCAGTACGCCAACCCCGCCAACAAGGGCGCCTTCGTCAACAGCCTGGACTTTGTGGTGCTGGCCGCCCTGGAGATCGACACCGGTTTTAACGTGAATGTGCTCACCGGCTCTGACGGCGTGCTCCGCGGCGCACCCGGCGGACATCCCGATACCGCCGCCGGCAGCAAGTGCTGCATCATCGTCACTCCCCTGGTCCGCGGCCGTATGGCTACCGTCTGCGAGCACGTGGTCACCGTCACCACCCCCGGGGACTGTGTGGACGTGCTGGTCACTGACTACGGCATCGCCGTCAACCCCCTGCGTCCCGACCTCATCAAGTGCCTGGACCAGGCGGGCATCCCCCACGTGACCATCGAGGAACTGAAGGACAAGGCCTACTCCCTGGTGGGCCTCCCGGATGATCTGGAGTGGGAGGACAAGGTTGTGGCTGTGCTGGAGGCCCGGGATGGTACCATCCTGGACGTGGTGCGCAAGATCAAGCCCTACGACCCCAACAAAGCGGAATAAACCAAACGAATGACCAACACGGGGGCTGTTTCAGTCCCCGTGTTTTTTAAAAGGAGGAGACCCCATGGCCTATACCCTCAGCGAGATCCGTCCCGACGATAAGCGCGGACAAACAAAACTCCGCACCCTGCTGGAGGGGGAGGGGATCACCCTGGACGGCAATCTGGACTACACCTGCGGCCTGTTTGACGAGGACTACCAGCTGGTGGCCACCGGCAGCACCTTTGGGTGCACCCTGCGCTGCTTTGCGGTAGACCACCGCCACCAGGGGGAGGGGCTTCTCAACCAGGTGGTCTCTCACCTGATGGAGCGCCAGACGGAGCGGGGAATTTTGCACCAGTTTGTCTACACCAAGTGCAAAAGCGCCAAGTTTTTTCAGGACCTGGGTTTTTATGAGATCGCCCGAGTGGAAGGGACCCTCTCCTTCCTGGAGAACCGCCGGGGAGGATTTTCTTCCTTCTGTAAAAAGCTGGAGCAGGACCGCCGTCCCGGCAAGTCAGGGGCCATCGTCATGAACGCCAACCCCTTCACCCTGGGCCATTTGAGCCTGGTGGAGCGGGCGGCCAAGGAGTGCGACACGGTGCATCTCTTCGTCCTCAGTGAGGAGGCCAGCCTGGTGCCCTTCGATGTGCGCTGGAAGCTGGTGACCGAGGGGGTGGCCCATTTAAGCAACGTCATCTGCCACCCCAGCGGTCCCTACATGATCAGTTCAGCCACCTTCCCCAGCTACTTTTTGAAAGACGAGCAGGCGGTGATCACCGGCCATGCTAAGCTGGACCTCACGCTGTTTGGCTCCATTGCCCAAGCTCTTGGGGTGAGCGTGCGCTACGTAGGGGAAGAACCCCGCAGCCTGGTCACCGGCCTTTATAACCAGATTATGGCCCAGGAGCTGCCCCAAATGGGCATCCAGTGCGTGGAGGTGCCCCGCACCCAGGCAGATGGGCAGGTCATCAGCGCCAGCGCGGTGCGCCAGGCCATCCACGACGACCGCATGGAAGAGATTCGGAATCAGCTACCCCAGACCACCTGGGACTTTTTCCACTCCCCTGAGGCTCAGCCTGTCATCAACGCCATCCGCGGCAGCGCGGAAGTCATCCACTACTAAAAGGAGGTCCCCCAATGGAACATGCCGTCACCCTCATGGAGATGCTGGGTGCCCGGGAGGCCCGGGCCATGCGCCAGCAGCAGCTGTTGGAGGAGTATCATCTGCCGGTGATTTCCTTCTGCCTGAACATTGCCGGGCCGGTAAAAAACTCCCCGGTGCTCCGCCGGGCCTTCCGGGAGGGGCTGGAGCGTCTGGCATGCGCCCTGCTGGCCGGGCGGCTGGATGTTGTCCATCGGGAAGAGGTGGACCAGCCCACCGGATGTGAGGCCCTGTGGGTGGTACGGGGAGACGGCCGGGCGGTGAAGGAGCTGTGCGTGGAGCTGGAGGACCGGGATGCTCTGGGCCGCCTTTTTGACCTGGATGTTCTGGACCCGGTGAGCGGCAAGTGGGACCGTACCCAGCTGGGACAGCCGCCCCGGAAGTGTCTGGTGTGCGGCAAGGAGGGCAAGGGGTGCGCCTCCCGCCGCCTCCATACCGTGGAGGAGCTGCAAGGAGCCACCCAGGTCATCCTAGAGGACTACTTCGGCAAAAAAGACCAGCAGGCCCTGGGTGCTCTGGCGGCCAAGGCGCTGCTCTATGAGGTGTGCACCACCCCAAAGCCCGGTCTGGTGGACCGAAAGAATAACGGCAGCCACCGGGATATGGATGTGTTTACCTTCCTGGACAGTACCGCCGCCCTGCTGCCTTATTTTGAAGAAGCGGTGAGACTGGGGATGGAAACAAGAGACCTTCCGCCCCAGGAGACTTTCCGCCGTCTGCGCCAGGCGGGCGCAGCGGGAGAGCGGGCCATGTTCCGGGCCACCGGAGGCGTGAACACCCACAAGGGAGCGGTGTTTACCCTGGGTACCGTGTGTGCCGCCGCCGGGCGGCTGTGGACCGCAGAGGGATTCTCCAAGGATTTGGATGCTGCTCTGGCCCTGTGCGGAGAGATGAGTGCCCAGGCGGTGCAGAAAGATTTTGAGGCCATCCGCCGGGAGGGAGCCCACACCACAGGTCAGCGGCTCTACCTGGAGCATGGCCTGGAGGGAATCCGGGGCGAGCTGTCCCGGGGATTGCCCGCCGTGGCACAGATCGGGCTGCCCACCCTGCGCCGTCGCCTGGAGGCAGGAGACAGCCTGGAGCAGGCGGGAGTCCAGGTGCTTCTGGCGCTGATGGCTCAGGTGGTGGACACCAATCTCATTGCCCGGGGTGGCCTGGAGGGCCAGCAATGGGCAATGGAGCAAACTAAAAACCTGCCTCAGGGCAGAGCGGCCACCCGGCAGGAGACAGAGGAATTGGACCGTGCGTTGATCGAGCGCAACCTGTCTCCCGGCGGCTGTGCCGATCTGCTGGCCATTACCTACTTTTTGGAGTTTTTAAGCCGCATGTGACCGCATGGAGAGAGGTGGGTATCATGAAGCGGTGGAAGATGCTGACAGGACTGCTGCGGGACTTTATGAAGTTTGGCCTGTTTACCTTTGGCGGAGGGTGGAGCATCGTGGCCCAGATGCAAAAGCGCTATGTGGAGCAACAGGGCCTGCTGACCCAGGAGGAGCTGCTGGACCTGACCAGTGTGGGGCGCAGTCTGCCCGGCACCATGATCGGCAACGTGGCCATGCTGTTTGGCTACCGGATGGCCGGATTTTTGGGTGGTTTGGCCTGTGTGGTGGGTATGGTGACGCCTCCTATGGCGGTGCTGACGGTAATTACCTTGTTTTATTCCGCAGTGCGCCATAACCCCTGGGTGATGGCGGCCATGATGGGAGTGCGGTGCGCTGTGGTGCCCATCATTGCCAGCGCCCTGGTGGGGATGGTGAAGGGAGCGTTCCGCTGGCCGCCCTGCGCTGTGGTGACGGCGGTGAGTTTCTGCCTGTACCTGTTTCTGAATGTCAACTGCGTGTGGCTGGTGGTCATCGGTGCGGTGTGCGGACTGATCCTCAGCAAGTACATGGAGGGGAAGGGGGAAGAAACGCCGTGATCCTTCTTCAGCTTCTCTGGAGTTTTACCAAAATTGGCTTTACCAGCTTCGGCGGCCTGTCCATGATTCCCCTTATCTCCAGTGAAATGCAGGTCCACCAGTGGATGACGGCGGAGGAAGTGTCCGACATCGTGGCCATTGCTGAGATGACCCCCGGGCCGCTGGGCCTCAACTGTGCCACCTTTGCCGGGATGCGCACCGCCGGTTTGCCCGGCGCCATCGCCGCCAATCTGGGGGTGCTGATGCCCACCTTGACCGTGTGCGCCCTGGCCGCCCTGTTTTTCCAGCGCTTCCGCAATAGTCCTGTGATGCGCCGGGTGATGGTGGGGGTGCGCCCCGCCTGTGTGGGTATGGTGGCGGGAGTGATGGTATCCCTGAGCGGGACCAACTATATGGAAAACAGCGTCCTAAACCTGCCCAGCGTAGGGATTGGTGTGCTGGCGCTGGTGCTGCTGCTGAAATTCAAAGTGAGCATCCCAAAGGTGATCGGCCTGTGCGCCTTGTTGGGCCTGATCTGCTTTGGAATATTTTAAAAAAGCCGGTGCGCGTCTGCGCACCGGCTTTTGCTTATTGGATCTGATAGAGCCGCCCGGAGAAGGGTGGCAGAGTCAGGGTCACCTGGCCGTCCGTCACGGAAATGTAGTTCTGGGGCTGCTGCGTGCCGCCGCCGAAGGGGGCGCTGTCACTGTCCAGCAGCAGGGTGAGTCCCTGGGCATGGGGAATCTTCAGTGTATAGTCTGCCTGGTACTGGTCGGAGAAGTTGAACACCGCCGCCAGCCGCTCGCTGCCGCTGCGGCGCTCCAGGGCGTAGAGGCAGCGCCCCTCCTGGTGGCAGTCCAGCCAGACAAAGCCGTCCCCCTGGTAGTCCTCCGCCCACAGGGCGGGGTGCTCCAGGTACAGGCGGTTGAGGGCCTGGAAGAAGTGGTAGAACCCGTCGTGGATGGGGTAGCGCAGCACATCCCAGTCCTGCTCCCGGCTCTCATCCCACTCACGGAGCTGGCCGAACTCACTGCCCATAAAGTTGAGCTTTTTTCCCGGATGGAGGAACATGTAGAGATACAGTGCCCGGGCCTGGGGGAACTTTTTCTCGTAGTCCCCGTTCATCTTCTGCAAAATGGTGGCCTTGCCGTGGACCACCTCATCGTGGGAGAAGGGGAGCAGATAGCGCTCATTGTAGAAGTACTGCATGGAGAAGGTGAGCTGGTGGTATTTCTGGGAGCGCTCCCACGGGTCAGACTGAAAATAGGAGAGGGTGTCGTGCATCCAGCCCATATCCCACTTGTAGTCAAAGCCCAGACCGCCCTGGTCTGCCGGGCGGGTCACGCCGGGGTAGGTGGAGGAATCCTCGGCAATGAGCATGGCCGTGGGGTGGCGCTCCTTGAGCCCACGGTTCAGTTCCCGTAAAAACTGGATGCCGCCCTGATTGGTGCCCCGTGCCTCGTCTCCCTGCCAGTAGAGCAGGTTGCGCACCGCGTCCATGCGCAGACCATCAAAGTGGAACTCTTCCAGCCAGTAATGGGCGGCGGACTGGAGGAAGCTGCGCACTTCCCCACGGGAGTGCATGAAATTGCAGCTGCCCCACTCACTGCGGCCCACATCCCAGCTGGGGTACTCGTAGAGGGGGGTGCCGTCGTAGTTCCACAGGGCGTAGTCGTCTACCGCAAAGTGGACGGGGACAAAGTCCAGAATCACTCCGATGTCCGCCTGATGGCACCGATCCACCAGGGTCATGAGCTGCTGGGGGGTACCGTAGCGGGAGGTGGGGCTGAAAAAGCCGGTGTTCTGATAGCCCCAGGAGGCGTCGCTGGGATGCTCGCTGACGGGCATGAGTTCAATGTAGTTAAAGCCTGCCTCTTTCACATAGGGGATGAGCCGCTGGGCGATCTCCTCATAGTTGAACCAGCCGTTGGGGTCATCCGGGTTGGTGCGCCAGGAGCCCAGGTGTACCTCGTAGATGTTGACCGGGCGGCATCGGCCGTCGGTGCGGCGGCGCATCCAGCTCTCATCCCGGAAGGTGTAGGAGGAGAGGTCCTGGAGAATGGAGGCGTTGTGGGGACGCAGCTCCATAAAGAAGCCGTAGGGGTCACAGTGGTCCAGCCAGCTGCCGTCGGGACGGTAGATGCGATATTTATATTTCATCCCCGGCTTGGCCTGGGGGACGATCCGCTCCCAAAAGTTTCCGTCGTATACCTTGGCCATGGGCAGCTCTTCCCAGTTGCTGAACTCCCCAATGAGGGAGATCTTCTGAGCGCTGGGGGCAAAGGTGCGGAACACTGCGCCATCTTGGGTGAGATGGGCGCCCAGATAATGATAGGCGTCAAAGGAGCGGCCGGTATAAAATCCATAAAAATCCATGGGGTCCTCCTAAAATAATAGACATGAGTCGGAAAAGTGACTATACTTATTATAACGAACCCAGAGGCCGGGTCCACCGGCGAAAATAGAAAAGAGTTGGATAAACGACACTTGACGGAAATTGTCGGGGAGGTGTCCTATGGACCTGCGCGTGGAAAAAACCAAGGGGAGCATCGTCAATGCCTTCCTCAGCCTGCGGGCAAGGAAACCGCTGGAGAAGATCACGGTCAAGGAGCTGTGCCAGCTGGCCCGAATCAACAAATCCACCTTTTATACCCACTACTCGGATATCTTTGCCCTCTCTCATGCCCTGGAGGGGGAGGTGGTGGAGGCCATTCTGGCCGATATTCCCCACCCGGAGAGGATCTTTGACAATACTGAGGAGTTTACCCGGGATCTGTTCCGCTCCTGCAATGCCCGCTCCGCCATGATCCAGACCCTGTTTTCCGGCAGTCGGGAGGGGCGGCTCATTGAGACCTTGGAGGGGGGGCTGAAAGAACTGGCCTTTCAGCGCCAGCCGGAGTACCGCCAGGATCCGGCCAGCCATATCGTACTCAGCTTTGTCATCTACGGAGGCTACTATGCCTACCGCAAAAACCTTGGTTACGGTCTGGAGCAAGTGGTGGAGCTGGTGGGCCGCCTGTCCCGGCAGGTGGGGGACTTTTTCCCGCCGGGCGGGGAAGTGCGGCCTTGACAAGGGCAAAAAATGTGATACAATACCCTTGTTACACGCAAAGATGGAGCAAAGCTTCGGACGATGGCCCAGAGCGAGGGGGAGCAGGTGAAAGCCCCCGGTCGGCAGCCGAGGCAGGCCACTCCGGAGCGGCCCGTGACGAGCGGGACGGCTCATCCCCGTAAGCGGATGGCTGAGATGCCCATTTTGGGATAATCAGGGTGGTACCGTGGAATTTTCCGCCCCTGACTGTGGTCAGGGGCGGTTTTTTTGTACCGCCTGAGGAGAAAAGGAGGGAGAGGGATGAAAAAGAAGCTGTGGGCGCTGGCGGCAGCCCTGCTGGCCTGTCTGGTGGTGCTGTGTGCCTGTAAGGGCAACCCCCTGCCTCAGGGCATGGAGGAAGACAAGGTGCTGCAGCAGGGCCGCAGCGTGATGGAGCTGCTTAACCAAGGCGACTGGCAGGCGGTCTATGACCAGCTGCGCTCTGACGCCAAAGAGACCACCAGCCCGGAAAACATCGAGAGCTATATGAACTCCGCCGTGGAAAAGGCGGGTACCTTTGAAAAGGAGGAGGACAGCATGGCTACTGGTCAAAAGCTGGACTCCGGCGAAGAGTACGCCACCGCCGTGTTCTACTGCAAACATTCGGAGAAAGACGTCGTCTACCGCATTGCCTTTGACACCGATATGGTGCTCATGGGCCTGGAAATCCAGACAAAGTAAGAGAAATATTGGAGGTAATACCCATGTACGATCCCAAGCCGTTTGGTTTAAACGAACTGCGCGAAATGTTCCTGTCCTTCTTTGAGACCAAGGGACATCTGCGTCTGCCCAGCTTTTCCCTGATCCCCCAGAATGACGCCAGCCTGCTGCTCATTAACTCCGGCATGGCGCCCATGAAGCCCTTCTTCACCGGCGAGCAGGAGCCCCCCCGTCACCGCGTGACCACCTGCCAGAAGTGCATCCGCACCGGTGATATTGAGAACATCGGCAAGACCGCCCGTCACGGCACCTACTTTGAGATGCTGGGCAACTTCTCCTTCGGCGACTACTTCAAGAAGGAGGCCATCCACTGGGCCTGGGAGTTTCTGACCAGCAAGGAGTGGGTGGGCCTGGACCCCGAGCGCCTCTATCCTTCCGTCTTTGCCGGCAATGAGACCACTCCCGCCGACGATGAGGCCTTCCGCATCTGGAACGAGGAGATCGGCATCCCCGCCGAGCGCATCTTCAAGTTCGGCAAGGAGGATAACTTCTGGGAGCACGGTTCTGGCCCCTGCGGTCCCTGCTCTGAGATCTACTACGACCGCGGCGAGCAGTGGGGCTGCGGCAAGCCCGGCTGCACCGTGGGCTGCGACTGCGACCGTTATATCGAGGTCTGGAACGTGGTATTCTCCCAGTTCGACAACGACGGTGAGAACCACTACACTGAGCTCAAGCAGAAGAACATCGATACCGGTATGGGCTTGGAGCGTCTGGCCTGCGTGTGCCAGGGCGTGCCCTCCCTGTTTGATGTGGATACCGTCATGAATATCACCCGCAAGGTCACTGAGATCACCGGCGCCTCCTACGGCCAGAGCCACGCCACCGACGTGTCTCTGCGCGTGATCACCGACCACATCCGCTCCGCCACCTTCATGATCTGCGACGGCGTGCTGCCCTCCAACGAGGGCCGCGGCTATGTGCTGCGCCGTCTGCTGCGCCGGGCTGCCCGCCACGGTAAGCTCCTGGGTGTGAACGATCCCTTCCTGTATACCGTGTGTGACACCGTCATCCACGAGAACGAGGGCCACTACCCCGAGCTGCGGGAGCGCCAGGACTATATCACCAAGGTCATCCGCGTGGAGGAGGAGAACTTCGCAAAGACCATCGACGGCGGCCTGAAGATTTTCAATGATATGCTCTCTGAGCACAAGGCCAAGGGGGAGAGCACCTTCTCCGGTGCCGACGCCTTTAAGCTGTATGATACCTATGGCTTCCCCATCGACCTGACCCTGGAGATGGTGGAGGAGCAGGGCATGAAGCTGG
>NZ_JBKVXZ010000077.1:0-12399 GCF_046973065.1 Flintibacter sp.
CCTTCTTTCTTCGCCAGGGGCTTTGCCCCAGGACCCCATCCGCTTTTTATAAAAAGCGGCGCAAAAATTTCCGATGCGTGAAATTTCATTTCACGCTGAGTTTTATCCAGATGAGTGCCAAACTTCCTGCTCCCCCCCTCTCTCAGGCGAGGGCCGAAGCAAAACAGAGTTTTGCAGGAAGTCCTTTTGCCTACTTTTCTTTCAAGAAAAGTAGGAGCTTTCTTACAAGAAAGCGGTTAGAGAATATCGGCACCCACAGCGCGCTCCACGGCGCTCTTCACGTTGGCCATACCGATACCCAGAGAACCTTCCTTCCCAGGAATCAGGATGATAGCAGGCGTGACCGCGTCCTGGTAACGGGCGATGTCGCTTTTCAGCTGAGCGGCCAGCTGCTCGGTAAGGTAGAGGATGGCGTAGTTCTCCCGAGCCATCCGGTGGATGGCCTGCCGCGCCTCGTCCGCGCTGTTTACCGGGCACACCTCCAGCCCCAGGGTCTGAAAGCCCAGCACGCTGTCCGCGTCACCGATCACCGCAATGCGATACATGTCCATCCACCTCCCTTACACATAAGTTTCCCGCAGCCGCTCCCGGATGCGCTCCCCGCTCAGCCCGGCCCGACGGCCAGCCAGAATGGTACGCACGGCGGTGAGCTCTGCCTCTTTGGCGTACAGGTAGCCAATGACTGCCTGCTCCCCAAAGGGCACCCGGCGGGCGGCCTCCAGGTAGGCGGTCAGGGCGTTGTCACACTCCCGCTCAAAGGCGGTGAGGGCTCCCGCTCCCGGCTGGGCCAGCTTACTTCCCAGCTCTGCCGCCGCGGCCAAAGGCCCGGCCTGGAACAAGCTGGAGAGCTCCTCGCCCCGCTGGGCGGCAATGGCCCGTGGAGAGACGCTGCCGCCGGGCAGCAGCACCTGGCTTAAAAAGTCGCTGCCTTTATCCATACGGTGGACCCGCACAGCGGTACGCAGGTTGGCTACGTCCACGCTCAGAGAGACGTAACCCTGCAGAAATTTGCTGCCGGTATCCTTGGCCAGCTGGGCCATCTCCTCATAGCAGGCCCGGTCCAGCACCAAGTCGGACAGCTGAGGGTCTTTGGTGGCGGCCAGAGTCTCCTGAGCCTGCTTCAGGGCAGTGCGGAAGGCGTCACTGAGTCCTCTCAGCTCCTCCTTGCGCCAGCCCTCCAGCAGCTCTTTGGAATCATATCGGCCTCCGGACAGGAGCAACCGCTCCCCATCCTTGCCAAGCGCCTGTGCCTTCACCAGCACTTTGGCGTTGTGGTAATCATACTTGATCTGAAATACATCGGCGATGCGGGTGTCAGGCAGAGCGGTACGGATCTCCCGAAAGGCGGAAGCCCGCTCCGCGGCCAACACCTGCTCCAGGTTTTGGACCTCTATGGTCTCCCCGCCTGCATAGCCGCATTCGGAGAGGACCTTCAGGGCCTCGGCGTCGTCCCGGGCCTCGATCATCCGGTCCATCCGCTCCCGGGTCAGCATCCGGTTTTCCATGGCGTGGATCCGGGTGGAGATGCCCAGGTAGTCGGTATCTTTGATGTGAGACAAGGTATCCCTCCTCACTCTCAGGCTTCAAACAAAATGTCAGCCACTTGTTTTTCCAGCTTCTCCCGCTGCAGCCGCACCAGAGTCTCAAAGGCACAGTTGACCTCGATGGGACCGTCCACCAGGATGAAGCCGCCCCGGATGTTCCGGGTCTCCTCCGAGAGGGACAGCAGGCCGGTGCCGGTGATCTGGGCGGTGGCACTGTTGACCAGCTTGCCCACAAAAGCGCCCACCTTGGAGTCGGTAATGGACTCAGGCAGCTCAGGGGCCACGTTCTTCACCAGGGCCTCGTTGGCGGCCACCACCACCTGCTTGCCAATACGGTTGCGGTCCTTGGGGGAGAATACCAGCTGCTCCTTGCCCGTGGACACCGCCTGAAGCACCAGATGGGTGAGCAGCTGGATGTACTGCTCATCGGGCAGAGCACACAACTGCTCCAGAGCCTTATCAAAGGCCTCGGAGAGCACCTCCTGCTTGGCCGCCAGAGCCAGCTTGCGCTTTTCCATCTCGGCAGCAGATTTCAGCCGCTCCAGGCGCTCGGCGGCAGCCTTCTCGCCCCGGGAGAGGATGTCCTGCCGCTCCCGGTCCACCTGGTCCTGGGTCTGGGTGTGGATGGTCTGCAGCTGCTGCCGGACATCCTCTTTCAGGCGGTCCAGCTCTGCCTGACCATCGGCCTGGATCCGGGCCGTGATTTTTTCAATTCCGTCCATAGCGCATTCCTTTCCCGGCTCAGGCGCTGATGTTGATGATCATCAGCATGGAGGCCAGCAGAGACAGAATGGCGTAGAACTCTACGGTAATACACAGCACCATGCCCTTGGACCAGTCATCGGGCTTCTTAGCCAGAATGTTGATGGAGCCGGCAGCCACACGGCCCTGAGCAATAGCGGAGAACAGGCCGCCCAGCGCCATGGGCAGGCAGGCCACAAAGTACTGCATACCCTGAGCCACAGTGAGCTCGGGCAGAGTACCGGAGAGCAGGCCCATGCGGAACACGGCGAAGAACCACACCACCAGGCCGTACAGGCCCTGGGTGCCGGGGATAACCTGAAGGATCATGACCTTACCAAACTTGCTGGGGTCCTCACACAGCAGGCCGGTGCCCGCCTCACCGGCGATGCCGGTTCCCTTGGCGGAGCCGATGCCGCTGAGCACCGCCGCCAGACCTGCGCCCAGCAGGGCCAGGGCCAAACCACCGATGCTGCCCAGGAACGTTGCGCTCTGCTGCAATTCAATCAGTTGATTCATATCCATTGTGTTGTCCTCCTTTTATTTCACCACATCATAGTAGTTGGTATCCAGCTTCATGGGACGGAAGGGCTTGCCTCCATCCTCATAGAACTTATTGAAGTATTCCAGACATTGCAGACGCAAGTCGTGGACGTAGCATCCCAGCAGGTTCAGGGCAAAGTTAAGGGCATTGCCCAGCATGGAAATGATGATAAAGATCACCACATTCCCCGGGATGGCACCCAGGGTATTGAACACCTGAGCAATGACGCTGCCTGCCAGCATCAGGGCCATAAGACGAGAGTAGGACAGGATGTCGCCAAAATAACCCGTCACATGGTTATAGAGGGAGCCGAAAATGCCGGTGATCTTGCCAAAGCCCTTCTCCGTCAGGATAGGTCCGGCCACCACCATCACGCCACCCAGAATAATCACCAGATTGGTCACACCCAGAATGGCCAGAGCCAGTCCGGCAAAGACCACCCACCAGGTGACCTCCTCCCAGATGGCATCCATCACCTGGCCCCGGCGCAGCTTTTTCACAAAGCTGATGGCCATACCCACCAGGATCTGGACAAAGCCCAGAGCCATGGCTCCCACCAGGATCATCATGGTATCCTCCAGGGGAGTAAACAGAGTGGGCCAGAACCAGACAAAGGTGCTCTCCGGGTTAATAAGCTTCAGGAGCTGAGAAATAAAGTCGCCGAAGAATCCTCCGGTCAAAGCCCCCATAATAAAGGTACTCACACCACACAGCCCAAGCAGGGCAAAGAAGTTGTGCATACCCGCCCGGGGACGAGACTTTTTCAGCACCACCACCGAGGCGATCATCATCAGCAGCCCGTACCCCATGTCGGCCATCATAATCCCGTAAAACAGGATGAAGAAGGGGGCCATCAGGGGGTTGGGGTCCAGCCCGTTGTAGGCCGGCAGAGAGTACATCTCGGTGACCATGCTGAGAGGCCGGGTAAACCAGTTATTTTTCAGCTTCACGGGCACCTTGGGGTATTCCTCCTCGGTGGGATCCCGCAGCTCCCAGGCGCAGGGGTAATTCTTCAGCTGGCTCTCCAGCTGGGGCCAGTTCTCGGCCGGCACCCAGCCCTCCAGCAGGAAGGTCTTCTCCGTATCCAGCAGGCGGCTGCGCCCCTCTTCCCGGTTAATGCGGACCGAAGCACGGTCGGCGGCCTGACGGATGGGCTCGGCCAAACTGGTCAGCTGGGCCAGCTGCTGCTCCGCCTGAGCGCTCTCCTGCTCATTCTGCTCCAACTCCCGGGCAATGCGCTGATCGTTTTCCTTTGCAGTTCCGGTCCAGCCGGACAGGTTCATCCGGAACCATCCAAAGTCCCGCAGCGCCTGGAGCACTTCCTCCTGGGCGCTGGTATGACACACCAGCAGACAGTAGCGCACATCCCGGTCCACATTGGCCTGGGTGAGCTGGGCCAACTCGCTGGCCCCTTCCACCGCCCGCTGCACCTGCTCCAGTTCCACACCCGCGGTGACGGTGCCAAACTGCACCACCATCTCCTGGGTGGAGGCCGTGTCCAGAGGGATATTCAGCTCCAGCCAAGGGGCCAGAGCGGCTCGCTGGGTCAGCAGCTTGCTGTGCTGGGCCTCCAGGGCAGCCAGCTGGCGGTCGGCCTCCAGGACCTGCTGCACCGCCTGTTTTCCCTGCTCCTCCCCGTCAAACAGCTGCTGCCGGGTGAGTCTTGGGCGGGGTGCCAGCAGGCCTCTTCCCTTATCTCCGTGCCGCTTGAGCACCGCCAGAGCACGCTGGGCCGCCTGCAGATCCTCCCGAGCCTGGGAGAGCGCCTGCCCGTCGGGCCGGGAGAGCGTCTGGCTCCCCAGCTGTGAGAGCAGCCCCTGCCAGGTCTGGGGGTCCTGGTCGGGCTCGTCGATCTCCACGCAGCCCATCCCCTGCAGCAGCTCCAGCAGCGCCTCTCGGTCGCTGCGCATGGCCAGTAGCCGCAGCCCCTTCATTTTGACGATTGCCATCAGCTATTCACAACCTTTTCCACAATGAACGCCGCGGCCTGGTCCAGCCGGCCCCGGGCTTTTGTTTTAAACTCCTCGCATTCCTGCGTGGCGTCTTTCAGCGCGTGCAAGGTCCACTGGGCGGCCTCCGCCTCTGCCTTGGCCATCATCTGCCGGACCTGGAGCTCCGCCTCCTGACGGGACTCCTCCAACTGACGGCGGGCCAGACGCTGGGCTTCCAGCACTCGCTGCTTGCCCTCGGCCACAGCGGCCTCCTTGCGCTGTTTCATTTCCTGCTCCAGCTGGGCCACTTTCTTGATCTCTTCCACTGCCATATCAATCACCACCCTGTTGTTTCGTTGTGCGATATTTTGTTCTTGAAACACATTTGATATCTAGCTCTGATTTTAGGCGAAATCGCACAGAATTGCAAGCACATTTTCCCCTCCCCTTCACGGTCCAATCCCTCCCTTTTTCATTTCTAGGCCTTTTTTCCAGTCTTTTCTTTCCTTTCTCTTCCGGTTTTGTTGCTTATTGCACGTTTTTTTACAGTTTGCGCATTTTGTATGAATCCTACTCCCTGCACAGCTGCAAAAAACCGCCCATTTCCGTAGAAATGGGCGGTTTTTATTTCGCATGTGACATTTTAGGACAGGAGCGCCTGGCTGACTGTACTGTCTTGGCTGAATTGTTCCACATACAGTACCAGCCGCTGCTGGGGCGTCTCGATGCCCGCCGCAGTCAGGGTGGACAGCACCGCCTGCTCCTCACCGGCGATCCAGATGCGCTGTCCATACTGGTTGATATTCTGGGCTGTCAGTCCGGAGCTGGTATCCTGGCCGCTGACCTGCTCCTGGCTGACTGCCAGAGACAGAGTCGTCCCGTAGGGCTCCAGAGCCTGAGCTGCCTTTGCCAGAAAATCATCCATCACCTGGGAGGCCGACTGGTCCCCATACTGGATATTGCTCAGCAGGCCGTCCGCCTGGGAGGGATAGCCGCAGTGATCCAGCACGATCTCGTCAAAGCCCATCTGGGCCAGTTCCGTCATCAGTCCAATAAGATAATCCTGAACCTGTTGGTTGGAGGGGTCAGCCCAGTGCATCTCATCTCCATCCTTCCAGCGGTATCCGCTGGTGGTCTGGAGGGTATAGGCCATCTGGCCTCCAATCGCCTCGTCCCGGAAGCAGGACATCCGTGCCACCGTGTACACATCGCCCTCATTCCAGCTTTTCAGCTTCTCATTGACCTGATCATCCTGAGCCTCGGACTGTACGGCAGAAGCCAGACTCTGCTGGCTCTTCCACCCCAACTGTCCCTGGTCGTTTTTCATGTCCACCACGACGCTGTCTCCGCCCTGCTGCTGAACCTGCTGGGCGGCGCTTCCATCCAGAATGGAGGCCAGAGAAACATTCACCCCGTTGGCAGAAGTTTTCTCCTGAGGCTCCTGTTCCTGGGGCTGAGAGGTATCTCCCTGGTCAGAAGAGTCGCTGCCGGGATCCTGGTCGATCACATCAAGATCGCTCACATCGGGCTGCTTGGGCTCACTCTGGAAAAAGGGCAGGTCCACCCGCAGCCCATCATCGGTATAGGAGATATATTTCTGTCCCCACAGCAGGAACGCCACTGCCAGCACAACCAGGATTGCCAGCACAAGGGCGATCCATTTCAGCCAAAAGCTGGCCGATTTACGCCCGCGATAGGAATGATAATCAAATTGAGACCGCCGCACGGCACTGCCTCCTTCCACATTCTGTTGTCGGGACCAAGCCCGATGTTGTAATTACGATGTGAATATTATAGCAACCTTTTTATTCCATGACAACCGGACAATTCTCATGATTTTCTTAAGTTTTTTCGCTCTTTTTCCCCATTCTCCCAAAATGTCCTCTTTTTTCAAATCACCATTCCGCCATCCACTGCCAGCACCTGTCCGGTGATGAAGTCGGCTGCGGCACTGGCCAGGAAGAAGACTCCCTCCGCCACGTCCTCCGGCCGACCGATCCGCCCCAGCGGGGTCTCTTCCGCCAGAGCCTGCATATCCTGGGACGAGAGGTGGGCGTTCATATCGGTATCGATCACACCCGGCGCCACACAGTTGACCCGAATATGAGAGGGGCCAAGTTCCTTGGCCATGGCTCGGGTCAAACCAATCACCCCTGCCTTGGCAGCAGAATATGCCGCCTCACAGGAGCCGCCGGTAAGGCCCCACATAGACGATATGGTAACAATGCTTCCCTTCTGACGGCGCACCATCCCGGGGATGGCCGCACGCATGGTATACACCACGCCATCCAGATTGGTCCCGGCAGTCCAGCGCCACTGCTCATCGGTCAAATCGGTCAGCAGAGCCTGGACTCCGGCCACCCCGGCGTTACAAACCAGCGCATCCAGAGCTCCAAACTCCCGCTGGGCCTCTTCCACCAGCGCCGCGGCCTGCTGCGACTGGGACACATCCCCCTGCAGCGCTGCGGCCCGGACGCCCAGCTTCTCCAATTCCTCTACCAGCTCCAGGGCCTGCTGCCTGGAACGGCAGTAATTAACTCCTACATTCCAGCCCGCCTGAGCAAACCGCCGGGCGCAGGCCGCACCAATTCCACGGGACGCCCCGGTGATCAGCACAGCCGGCCTTCTCTCCTGCTCCATACATCCAGCTCCTTTTCCTTTTCTGCCCACATTTTAATCATTTTACCCCTGCCATGCAACCCTTTTCTGCCGATTCCGCTCTTTCTCCCGCTGTATATATATTTCATAAAGATTTTACATTTCCTCCTTGCTTTTTTCCGCCCGCCATCTATAATATTCTCGATTGAACTAAATTTTTTTGGGCTTTTTTCCCGTTTTATCTCTTTCTTCGAGGTATGTATCCTATGAATCACCTTCTGTTTCTCTATAATCCCACCTCCGGCAAGGGAGGCGCGGCAGGCCACCTGTCCCCCATCCTGGACACCCTCACCAAAGAGGGCTGGCTGGTCACCGCCTACCCCACCCAACAGCCCGGAGATGCCACCCGTATCGTCCGGGAACTGGGCTCTCAGTTTGACCGGGTCGTCTGCTGCGGAGGCGACGGCACCCTGAGTGAAACGGCCGCCGGGCTGATGGCACTGGAGTCCCCGCCCGTTCTGGGCTATATTCCTGCCGGCTCCACCAACGACTGCGCCACCACCCTCCATATTCCTCGGGTCTATAAAAAGGCAGCCGCCCTGGCCGGCAGCGACATCCCACCTCTGGCCTGGGACATCGGCACCTTAAACGAGCGCCCCTTTGTCTATGTCGCCGCCTTCGGCGCCTTTACTGAGGTGGCCTACGATACGCCCCAGGATCTGAAAAACACGTTCGGACATCTGGCCTATGTCATGGCAGGCATCGCCTCCATCCCCTCCATCGCCCCCTACCACATCAAGGTGGAGTATGACGGCAACACCCTGGAGGACGACTTCTTCTACGGCATGGTGTGCAACACCTATTCCGTTGGCGGCATGAAAAACCTGCCCACCGACCGGGTGGAGTTGGACGACGGACTTTTCGAGGTCATTCTGGTGAAAAAGCCGGTGAACATTTTTGAAGTGGGCGCCGCGCTTCAGTCTCTGCTGGGGCAGGCTCCTGCCACCACTGGCAGCGCATTGATCTCCTTCCACGCCTCAGACCTGAAATTCACCTGCGATAAGCCCATCCCCTGGACCATCGACGGGGAATACGGGGGCAGCCAGGAGGTCAACGTGGTACGCAACCACCGCCAGGCCCTTCACATCATTCAGGGTCCGTCCCACGACAAGGCGGTCAACGAATAAGGTTTTCTTCTCAAAGACGGCGGACATCCCGCCGTCTTTTTTTGCCTGCTCTGTGCCGTTGTGTTATAATGAGAACATCTTGAACCACTCAGGAGGCCCATATGGCTCATATCATAGAAATCAGCGACCTCTCCGCCCCAGAGCTGGCCCCCTATACCCAGCTCACCCACGCCCAGCTGCGCAGTCAGCGGGATCCTGAGAAAGGGATCTTCATCGCTGAGAGCGGCAAGGTCATCTCCTGTGCCCTCAAAGCAGGCTGCCAGCCTCTCTCCTGCTTGACAGAATCCAGACACCTCCCCGCACTGACACAGCTCCTCCCCCCTCCGTGGGACAACATCCCCATCTATACCGCCCCGCGGGATGTATTGGCCCGTCTGACCGGCTATGAGCTGACCCGGGGAATGTTATGCGCCATGCGCCGTCCTCCCCTTCCCAGCCCTGAGGAGATCTGCCGCAGTGCCCGGCGTCTGGTGGTATTGGAGAACATTACCGACTCCACCAACATCGGCGCCATCTTTCGCTCTGCCGCCGCTCTGGGGATGGACGGAGTCCTGGTTTCTTCCTCCTGCTGTGACCCCCTCTACCGCCGCTCGGTGCGGGTGAGCATGGGCACCGTCTTTCAGATCCCCTGGACCTGGCTGCATGGGGATGCCTTTCAGTGGCCACAGCCCGGAATCGCCACCCTGCGCTCTCTGGGCTTTTCCACCGCAGCCATGGCGCTGACGGACAACTCCATCTCCATTGAAGACCCGGTCCTGGCCGATGCGGAAAAGCTGGCCATTGTGCTGGGCTCGGAGGGAAACGGCCTGTGTGAGGAAACCATTGCCCACTGTGATTACACCGCCCGGATTCCTATGTACCACGGCGTGGATTCTCTCAATGTGGCCGCTGCCGGAGCGGTCATCTTCTGGCAGCTGCGTGCCAGAGAGAAAAACTAAACGGACAACAAAAATGCCCGCGGCGTCTGCCGCGGGCATTTTCTGTGCTTACTTATTCTTCTGGGCTTCCAGATAGTCGTTGAGCTCGGTGTTCAGGATATCGGTAATAAACATATGGCCGGGGGCGTGGGTAATGACAATGGGGGGCTTGGCATTCTCCACCGCCGCCTGGGGGGTGACACCGCAGGGCCAGAACACAGGCACCTCGCCCTCCCGGATCTCCACAGGATCACCGTAGTCAGGCTTCATCACGTCCTTGACGCCCACCTTCTCCGGATCGCCGATCTGGACAGGAGCGCCGTGGACGTTGGGCATCTTCACGGTGATGTCGTAGGCCTTCTGGGCCTGCTCCGGAGTCATGGGACGCATGGAGCACACCATGGGGCCTTCGAAGGGACCAGCCTTGACGGTCTGGATGTTGGTCTTGAACATGGGCACGTTGCAGCCCTGCTCAATGTGGCGTACGGGAATTCCGGCAGCCATCAGCGCCTCCTCAAAGGAGAAGGAACAGCCGATGAGGAATCCCACATAGCCCTCTTTCCAATACTCGGAGGCATCGGTGATTTCCTTGGTAAACACACCGCTTTCATAGATGCGGTAGCGGGGGATATCGGAGCAGATGTTGCCTCCCTCGCCCATGGCGTGGGTCTCGGGAGTACCCTTGATGATCTCCAGCACCGGACAGGGGAAGGGGTTCTTCTTGGTAAACTCCTCAAAGTCGGCGGCGTACTCCGGAGGGAGGATCACCAGATTGGCCTGGGCATAGCCCCGGCACATACCGGCAGTGGGGAAGTCGATGACGCCCTGGCGGATCAGGCCGCGGACCTCAGCGGGGGACTTGTCGATATAGGGGGTAATATCAAAAGCCATGGGAACTCCTCCTTATTTACAGGTATCAGCCGTCCAGAGCGTGACGCAGGGTCTTCAGAGCGGCCCGCTGGTTGAGCAGAGCATCCTGGGCCTGGCCGATGGATACCTTTTCAAATTTTACCTTGTCGCCTGCCTTCAGCTGGCCCAGCAGCCGGAAGTCGGCAGAGATGACATTGGCGATCTTGGTGTAGCCGCCGGTGGTCTGACGGTCGCCCAGCATGATGATGGGCTTGCCCTCAGAGGGAACCTGGATGGCCCCGAAGGCGATGCCGTCGGAGATAATGTTGCCGTCGGTGACGTGCTGGATGACGGGGCCATCCAGACGGCAGCCCATACGGTCAAACTCGTTGGTCACCGAGTAAGTCTCGCTCAGGAAGGTGTCCAGACCCTGCTGGGTAAAGGCGTCATCCTGAGGACCCATCACCACCCGCAGGGTGTACACCGGGCGGGGGATAAACTCGGGGCTCATGCAGCGGATATTCAGGTTCTTGGGTACACCGGGAGCCCGGAAGCCGATCACGTCGTCCTTCTGGAGCTTGCGGCCCTGATATCCGCCGATCTTGGCCTTCATGTAAGTAGAGCGGCTGCCCATTACCTCGGGGATATCCAATCCGCCGGTGAAGGCAATAAAGCAGCGGCAGCCCGTCTTGGGGGCCTGGAAACGCAGCACCTGACCGGCCTGGACAGTGACCGCCCGATAGGTGGGCATGGGCTGACCGTCCAGGGTGGGCATCAGATCGCCGCCGGTGATGGCGATGGTCTCCGCCTGGTTAAAGAGGAGCTGGGGGCCCATCATGGTGCACTCCAGCACCGCCTCATCCTCGGGGTTACCCACCAGGATGTTGGCAATGGCGGCAGAGCGGGGGTCCATGACGCCGGACACCGACACGCCAAACTGCTGATAGCCCACACGGCCCATATCCTGTACCGTGGTCAGCAGACCGGGGTTCAATACGGTAATGCTCATTTCGCCCCCTCCTTTCTGGGATGACGCTTGCACACATAGGTGCCGGCGGCCTCCTGGGCGGCGATCTCGTCAAACTCCGCCTTGGTAATGGAATAGAACTTGATATACTCGCCGGCCTTAGGCAGGATGGGCTCGGCCCGGTCGGGATCGTACATCCGCACCGGAGTCAGACCAATGAGCTGCCAGCCGCCCGGGGAGTCGATGGGATACACGCCGGTCTGAGAGCCGGCAATGCCCACGGAGCCGGCGGGGATCTTTACCCGGGGCTGCTTGAGGCGGGGAGTGGCAATGGACTCGTCCATGCCGCCCAGATAGGTAAAGCCGGGGGTGAAGCCCAGCATATAGATGAGGTACTCGGTGGAGGTGTGGATCTTGATAACCTCCTCCGGTGTCTTGCCTGCGTGCTCGGCCACAAAGTCCAGGTCAGGACCGGCCTCGCCGCCGTAGAGCACGGGAATCTCCAGCACGTCGCTGGGGGGAATCTGGATCTTGTCCAGCTGACCCAGCAGGCCCTTCATACGCTTCACCAGAGGCTCATAGCGGATAACGCTGGGATCATAGTGGACCATAAGAGAGCGGTAGGTAGGTACTGTCTCCACGATGCCGGGGATCTTGCTGTTCTCCAAGGCGATGTTGAAGGCACGGATCTTCGCGTTGATTTCAGTGCTGATCTCGTTGCCGAACTCCACCGACAGGGAGGTGTCCCCGGTAAGGAGGAATTTTACGTCTGCCATAGCAGGCTCCTTTCTGTGTGATTGGCACGCCCGCCTAAGCGGGCGTGCCAAGTGTCGTCAATCAAGCAAACAGCTTCAGGATGCCGGGGACAGCCTGGATGCCGGAGTACAGAGCGATCACGACCACGATGGCGCCCAGGACGGTCAGCCACATGGGGTGCTTGTACTCGGTGCCCACGATGCGGGTCTTGTGACCGGCAAAGAGCATCACGCCCAGAGTCACAGGCAGGATCAGGCCGTTGAAGGCGCCGGCGATGATGAGCAGGGCAGCAGCGTTGCCCACGATGACCATCATCAGGGTGGAGAAGGCGATGAAGCCAACCACAAACTGGCGCTCATACTTGG
>NZ_JBKVXZ010000078.1:0-12130 GCF_046973065.1 Flintibacter sp.
GTTTTGGGACCTATCAGCGGTTTTTAAAGCTGGTAACCTTGTCCTTGTTGACAAAGGCGGTCATGGCGTCCTTCTGATCCTCGGTGGAGAAGCACAGGCCAAAGGCCTCGGCCTCAAAGGCGGCGCCGGTGTACATATCGGTCTGCAGACCGTGGCGGATGGCAGCCTTGGACTGCCGCACGGCCACCTGGGCATTGGCTGCGATGGCCTGGGCCAGCTCCATGGCCTTGTCCATCAGCTCCTCAGCAGGATATACGTGGCTGACCAGGCCCATCTCCTTGGCCTCCTCAGCCTTGATGACCTTGGCGGTGAGGATGAGCTCCATGGCGTTGGATACGCCCACGATGCGGGCCAGACGCTGGGTGCCGCCGAAACCGGGGGTAATGCCCAGGCCCACCTCGGGCTGGCCGAACTTGGCCTTCTCACTGGCCAGACGGATGTCGCAGGACATAGCCAGCTCGCAGCCGCCGCCCAGAGCAAAGCCGTTGACCGCGGCGATGACGGGCTTGGGGAAGTTCTCCAGCTTCAGGAAGACGCTGTTGCCGTAGGCGCCGAACTTCTTGGCCTGGACAGAAGTAAAGTCCTTCATCTGGCCGATGTCGGCTCCGGCCACAAAGGAGCGGCCCGCGCCGGTGAGGATGACCACCAGAATCTCATCATTGGCCTCCACCGCATCCAGGGCGGCGTCCAGGTCCCGCAGGACCTGATCGTTCAGAGCGTTGAGGGCCTCCGGCCGGTTCATAGTAAGAATACCGATGGAGCCGCGCTGTTCCAGATCTACAAATGCCATAACTCAGGTTCCTCCTTATTTTTTGCGCCAAGCGCATCTGTTCTGAGGGAATGCATTTTAGTCCACTACATTATACAATAGAAACCCCGCCGGGGCAAGGTCTGAAAGGCCACATATCCGGCAGGGATGGCGAATAGAGTGGAGGAAAGGGGGGATGGACGTGGATCAGGAATACAAAAGCGCCGCCCGGCGCAGCGTGGTGCTGCTGACTGTGCTGGGGGCACTGTCCCAGCTGCTGGGTTTTGGGTACCGTGTGGCCCTGTCCCGGATGGTGGGGGCGGAGGTCATGGGCCTCTATCAGCTGGTGATGCCCGCCTTCTCGGTGCTGTTGTCCCTGACCGCAGTGGGACTAACGGCGGCGGTATCCAATCTCACCTCCCAGTATCTGGCCTGGGAAAACAGTCGGGGTGCAGCACAGATCGTGAGCTCCTGTCTGCGGTGGCTCATGCTGCTGATCTTGCCGGTGGGAGCGGCGGTCATTGTGTTCAGCGATCCCATTTCCGTCTATCTCCTGGGTGATGCCCGAACCCAGCTGGGGCTGATGCTGCTGGTGCCCTGCGCCGCCCTCACCGGGGTGGAGAATATCCACAAGCACTTCTTTTACGGCGCGGGGGTGGTAGGGCCGCCGGCGGTGGTGGAGCTGCTGGAGCAGCTGGTACGCACGGCGGCGGTGCTGGGACTGCTGACTCTCTTCCTGCCCCAATATCCGGAGCGGGTAGTGGGGCTCATTGTCACCGGCATGGTGATCTGCGAATTGTTCTCGTCTGCCACCCTTTCTGCTCTTTTTCACCGCCGAAAGCGCCGCCAGGGGCTGATGGGGCCGGGGGAGCGGGCTGGAATCCGGCGGCGCAGAATTGCCACCATTGCCTTTCCGGTGGGCTGCAACGCCCTGCTGGGCAATGTGATGGGGGCCATCAATGCCACCCTGATCCCCCGCAAGCTGGTGGAGGGAGGGATAGACCCAAGTGCGGCCATGGCGGAGTTTGGCGTGGTGTGCGGCATGACGCTGCCCATGCTGGCCCTTCCTACGGTATTTCTGGGAGCCATGAATCTGGTCATGGTGCCCCGGCTGTCTCACTGCGCCGCCCTGGGGCACAAGGAGGAGATCCGCGAAAATATTTCTCAATCCATGACCACGGTGTCTCTGCTGGCGCTGCCCTCCATGGGACTGATGGCAGTGGTGGGGAGTGACCTGGGCGGGGCTCTGTTCCACCAGGATGGAGTAGGGGAGTTCCTGGTCCCTCTGGCTGCCATCATGGCGCTGAGCTGCTATCAGGCGGTGCTGGGCGCTGCATTGAACGGTGTGGGGCGGCAGGGGAGCGTAGCCTGGATCTCCATTTTGTGCGACGGGGTACAGCTGGCCCTGACCGCCTGGCTGGTGCCTGAGATGGGGATGGAAGGCTTTGTGGTCAGTACCGGGGTTTCCACCGTGTTGGGACTGTTGCTGTGTGCCCAGCGGCTGATTGTCTGCACCGGGCTGCGGCTGGAGCTGTTTCGCTGGCTCACCGCTCCAGGGTTGGCCACCCTACTCATGGCGTTGACCACCAATCTGCTGGTGCGCGCCCTGAAGGACTGGGGGACGGGAGCGCTGTGGGCCAATCTGGCGGGAGCGGCCTTTGGGGTGGTGCTCTATCTGGCTGCCCTCAGCGCTCAGGGAGTGAAGCGGCAGAGGTTATAACAGTGCACGGATCTGTCCATACAGCTCTTGGCGGTTTTCCGGGGTCAGACGGAATACCTGTGCCTGGGGATGGGCCAGAACAGCCTGGAGAAAGGGAACATCGAGCCGGCCTTTCACCGCGGCAAGAACCTGGGCGGGGCCGCTCAGAGCGTCCAGTACCGCCTGGGTAAACCGGGGAGCCTGGGACTCCAGAAAGCCCAGTTCGTCCATGACAACCAAAGACTGCGGAGGTATATTGGCCAGACAGGATACCCCTAGGGTGTCAAATACCTCAGGAAAGGGGCGCATGGTCTGTCCGTTCCAGCGGCCTACCTGATTGTCCGGCGTGTAGATGCGCTCATCCAAGGGTTGCCAGGCAGGGTGCAGATAGGTGCTGTGCGTGCCTGATGGCTCGGTTGACAGGTTAGCAGTATAAAATCCCCGCACCGGGCGGGACGCATCTGAGAGCAGGCGGCGGATGAGAGTGGTCTTGCCCGCACCTCGGGCGCCGATGATCAAAATGGGACGCATGGGGACACCTCCACAAAAAGGCCCGAGGCTCTGCCTCGGGCCTGAATAATATAAGTGCTTGGCTTGTGATCATCCCAATCAAAATAGTTTGATCACGGGCGGCTCGCCAAAGTGTTTTCAACTTTACATTGAACCTTATGGGATCGAAGAAAAATTTGTTTCAGGTATAAAATATAGCATTTCCTGGGGTGGTTTTCAAGTTATAAGTGGGGCAGGGGGCAAAGACCAGCTGGCTGGCTTATCAAAAATCCGGATGGAGTTTTCCATCCGGATTTTTGATAAAGTTTATGCAAACTTGGGCAGAGTATTTGCACCGTGGGGCATCAGTGTGGCACGCAGGTCTTTACCGCCATTGAGCTCCCGCGACAGCGCCAGAGCCTGATCCAGGGTTTTGACCACGTGGATCTTAGAGGTGCCGAAGTCTGCCTGATCCATACCGGTGACGACGATCATATGGTACTTTTCGGCACTCTCAGCAAAGAGGTAACCGATGAACGCACCGATGGAGAAATTTTCACGCAGGTCCTTTTCCCGTTCTACCATGGTAGCAAAACCCGCAATCTGGCGCTGGGTATCCCCATTGCCGAAGCCCTCCTGGGACCGGGTCACCAAAATAATAGTGCCTCCCTCATCTACCACCTCCAGAGCATTGGAGAGGGTTTTGATGGTCTGATAGAAGTTCAGATCTTTCGGAAAGCCGCCGGCACTGGCAATTACCAGAGGTGTCTTTTCCTTGGCCGGTACACCGTACATCCGGTCTACCAGGTCGCATGCCGCCCGGTGGGCGGTGATCCAGTTGCCGGCAAAGGCGGCGATGACCTGCTGGTCATCGTTGACCACCACGTTCACCAGGAAAGTGGGGCTGACCATGGAGCACGCTTCCATCATATCGGCATGGACCGGGTTAGTCGCATTCATATTGGCGCTGCGGACCTGGGGATTGGAGCCGTTTCCAAGACCGGGATTCAGAGCTAGATTATGGTTTTTCATAATGGTCTCCCGGCCGGCAATGCCTGGGAGAATGCTCTTGCGGCCGCCGCCGAAGCCCGCCATGAAGTGGTATACCACGCCTCCGGTGAGGATGATCTTGTCGCAAGCCAGAGCCCGCTTATCCAGCCACACCGGAGTTCCCCGGGAGGTGGTGCCCACATAAGAGAGGTTTTCCTCATCGGTACACACATGATCCACCAGCTCAATGCGCTCGTAGACCTCCTTTGTCACCAGGCCCATGTGCTCTTCCGGGGTCTGGCGGCGGTGTGTCCCGGTGGCGGAGATGATCAGCATGTCCTCATCCCGGATGCCGGCGGATTCCAGTTCCGCGATCAGCACCGGGATATAGGTTTCCGGAGACTGCCAGCGGCGGGTGACATCGGAGATGACAATGCACACCTTATCCCCGGCCTTTACCAGCTCCTTCAGCGGTGCAGAGTCCACCGGATGGTCCAGAGCCCAGCGGATGTGCTCTGCCGGTGTCCGCTGGGGAAGTTCCACCCGATTGGGTTCCAGCTCTGCTGCAATCAGCTCCTCGGGCAGGTGAACCTCAAATTCTTCTGTTCCGCATTTCATAGGTTCAATCACCATGACGACTCATTCCTTTCCAAAGGCTTTTCCTATGGCGAATCATTCATTGAAAGTATACCGTACTCACAGGAAAAAGTCGATGTGAACTTGGTTAAAAAATGCACATGCCTTCAGAGCAGAACGTCCACTATGCTTGCGGGGTTACCAACTGGGGAATCGCCTGAGTTTATGTCACATTCCATGCGGCTCGTTTCGGGGCTGATCCCGGTATTTTGGCAGGGGAGATTCGAGCAAGACCTTTGGCATCTTATGTATAGGTCCTTTACAATAGTAACCGTCATTAAACACAAAAAACAACGCGTACAATTATCTATTTCATCGAAAATGACTCCTCGCCTGTTGTTCTTGATATGCTTCTTACTTTTTTGATATACCCCAAAAGTGTTCGTAATTATACTTTAAGCCAAGATAACACTCCAAAAGGGGGAAAATATGATGAAAAAGATCAACGGCGTTAATTTAGGGAACTGGTTGGTCATGGAAAAGTGGATGAGCCCTGCGCTGTTTGACGGCACGACTGCAGAAGATGAATACTACCTGGCCCACCAGCTGTCTCCGCAGATGTTTGAGATGCGGCTGAAGATCCACCGCAGCGAATACATCACTGAGCGGGACTTTGCCCACATTGCCCACATGGGAATGAACAGTGTCCGCATCCCCATTCCGTACTTCATTTTCGGAGACCGGCCTCCCTTTGTTGGTTGTATCGAAGAGCTGGACAAGGCCTTTTGCTGGGCGGAGAAATATGGACTTTCCATCCTGCTGGATCTGCATACCGTTCCTATGAGCCAGAATGGCTTTGATAACGGTGGTATTTCCGGCGTGTGTAAGTGGAGCCAGATGCCTGAGGAAGTGGACTTTGTGCTGGATGTTCTGGAGCGGCTGGCTCAGCGCTACGGAACACGGAAGGGACTGCTGGGGATCGAGCCTGTGAATGAGCCGCTTACCGATGCCGCATGGGATGTGTTTGATATTTCAAACCGCTATCCTCCGGTAGATCCGGAACTGGCAAAGGGGAGCGCCCCCATCACCCTGGAATTCCTCCGTGACTTCTATACAAAGGCCTATGACCGGATCTGTAAGTACATGGATGCGGATAAATACGTTGTCTTCCACGATGGCTTCCAGCTTCATGCTTGGAAGGACTTTTTCCAGAACGGAAACTTCCGCAACGTAATTTTGGATACCCATCAGTATTTGATGATGGCTGAGAGCATGGGCTGTGAACAGACTCAGGAGGGCTACCTCTCCTATATCCAGGAACACTACGCCAAGGAGATTGCCCAGGTGCAGGAGTATGTGGATGTTATCTGCGGCGAGTGGAGCCTGTTTAATTCTCTGGCCGTGGGTGTAGATACCAAAGGCGGACAGTCCGTTCTCAATGGAATGGATTTCTCCCAGCAGGACAACCGACTCTCTGACACAAACCGCAAGCAGCTCTACCGCTCCATTGCCCAGGCTCAGTTGGATGCCTGGAACCACGGCTGCGGCCACTACTACTGGAACTATAAGCTACTGCTGGACCCTGCCAATGATCCCAACTGGTACGGCTGGGACTGCTGGGATTTGGGAAAGAGCGTTTCCGAAGGCTGGTTTCCGGTATCCAGCGGCACCTAACGATCCACTCTAACAAATGCAAGGAATGAGAGGGAAAAACAATGGTAAAAGAGAAGTTGACGTTTCGTAAGATTCTGGAGCGCTTTTCCTATGGATGCGGCGACTTTGGCTGCAACATTATCTACACCGCCATGTCGGTATACCTCATGTTCTACTACACCGATTACGCCGGGGTAAGCAGCGCGGCTGTGGGTGTGATCATGCTGATTTCCAGAGTGTTTGACGGTGTGAGCGACATTATCATGGGTGTCATTGTGGACCGCACCAAATCCCGCTTTGGCAAGGCAAGACCGTGGCTTTTGCGGATGTGTATCCCCTTTGCGGTGTCCGGCGTGCTGCTGTTTTCCGTTCCCACAGGCTGGTCCTCCGGGGCGAAGCTGGTGTACGTATTTGTTACATACAATCTGGTTTCCACGGTGGTCTATACGGCCATCAATGTCCCCTATTCCGCGCTGAACGCTCTGATGACCCAGGACCCTTATGAGCGCTCGGTTCTGAGTATTTTCCGCAACCTGCTGGCCACTGCCGGCACGCTGACCATCAACACCTTTACCCTTCCCCTGGTGGAGCTGTTTGGCAACACCGCCTCTGCCTGGACCAAGGCGTTTGTGGTGCTGGGCGCTGTCTCTGTGGCGGCATTTCTCATCAACTTCTTTGGAACCGAGGAGCGTGTGCGTCCTGCGGTCAAGGATGGAGAGGCAAAGGATGTGCCCTTTGCCACAGGCGTAAAAGCACTGTTCCAGAATAAGTACTGGATCATGATGACCGGGATGCTGGCTCTCTTCTTCCTGATGTACTCTGTCAACGGCGGCGCCACTGTCTTTTATGCCAAGGATATTCTGGGGGACAAGAACCTGGTTACTACCATCAACGGCATCTTCAATGTAGTGCAGATCGTGAGCATGTTCTTCATCGCCATGCTGGTCAAGCGGTTTGGCAAGCGCAATGTCTTTGCACTGGGCCTGGTTTTTGACATCGTGGGCATGCTGGTGCTGAACTATTCCGGCGGCGCTATGAACCTGATCGTGGTGTCCAGCGTGATCCGCGGCATCGGAAATGCCTGCGGCGGCGCCACCATGTGGGCTATGGTATCCGATACCATTGACTACGGCGAGTGGAAAACCGGTTACCGCACCGAGGGCCTGGTCAACAGCGCGTGCAGCTTTGGATATAAGATCGGCAATGGCATCGGTTCCGCTCTTCTGGGCCTTATCCTGGAGATTGGCGGCTATGTGGGCGAGGCTGCGGTACAGACCGCGGAAGCCCTGTTCTCCATCGAGGTCTGTTTCGTCTGGATTCCCATTGTGGTGTATGTGTGCGGCCTGATCATCATGAAGTTCTGGCACCTGGACAAGGAGTTCAGCGGCATCCTTGCCGACCTGGAAAAGAGAAAAATGGAAGGTAACTGATAGGAGGAACGTGCTGCTATGATTAAAAATCCCATTCTTCCCGGTTTTAACCCCGATCCCTGCATCTGCCGCAAGGGGGACGACTACTACCTGGCGGTATCCACCTTCGAATGGTTCCCCGGCATTCCCATCTATCACTCCAGGGACTTAAAGCACTGGGAGCTTTACACCCATGTCCTCACGGATGACGAGAAGGTGGATTTGAAAAAGCTGCCCAGCGCCAAGGGAATCTGGGCGCCCTGTCTCACCTACTGCCAGGAAGAGGACCTGTTCTACGTGGTCTATGGCGTGATGAATTCTATGAATGCCCGCTACTTTGATGTGGACAACTACCTGATCACGGCCAAGGACATCCGCGGCCCCTGGAGTGAGCCAGTGTATCTGCACTCCTCCGGCTTTGACGCCTCCATCTTCCACGATGACAACGGTAAGAAATACATTGTCTCTCTGGAGTGGGAGACCCGCCTGGGCTATGAAAAGCCCGGCTCCATCTGCATGGTGGAGTACGACCCGGTAAAGAAGGAAATCGTGGGCTACCCCAAGCGGATGTGGCGCGGCGGAACAGATCGCGGCTGCATCGAAGCGCCCCACCTGACCAAGCGAGGCGAGTATTACTACATCATGTGCGCTGAGGGCGGCACGGGCTATAACCACTGCGTCACCATGGGCCGCAGTTCCCAGGTCTGGGGTCCCTATGAGCGAGATCCCCAAAATCCCATTGTGACCAGCGTGCCCGGTGTGTCCTACGAACGCAGCGACCCGGATCATCTCAAGCCCAAGTACTTTAACCCCGATTCCGTATTGCAGAAATCCGGCCACGGTAGCTATGTGGAGCTGCCCACCGGCGAGGTCTACCTGGTACACCTGTGCGCCCGCCCCTTTGTTCCCGAACTCAGCTGCACCCTGGGTCGTGAGACGGCCATCCAGAAGATGATGTGGACGGAGGATGGCTGGCTGCGGATGGCAGACGGCTCCAATCTGGCCAAGATGGAGGTCCCCGAGTCCAACTTGCCCGAGGTTCCCCTCCAGATGCCGCCTGCCTTTGATGACTTTGACAGCCCACAGCTGGGGAATTTTTACTATGCCCCCCGTATCATGCCCTTCCGGTTTGCCGATGTTACGGCCCGTCCCGGCTGGGTGCGCCTGCGTGGTCAGGAGTCCCGCACCTCACTGAACAAGGTGAGTATCCTGGCCCGTAAGCTTACCAGCGTCCATGCACGGATCACCACCAAGATGGACTTTATCCCCCAGGTACACCAGCACAGCGCCGGACTCATTCTCTACTACGATAACATGAACTATATCAACCTACGCAAGTATTACAGCGAGACCCTGGGGCGCAGCGCCCTGTCTATCATCCATTTGGAAAACGGGGAGAAAACAGAATTTCTCAATACCCGTATCCCAGTGGACGATGTCCCCATCTATCTGCGTCTGACCATTGAAGGACGTAAGGCACAGTTCTTCTGGAGCTATGATAATCAGGAGTACCATGCCATCGGCCGCTGCTTTGCCACCGCTCATTTCTCCGATGAATACTGCAAGTTTGGAGAGTTTACCGGTACTATGGTAGGCATCACCTGCGCCGACCGAGTGAAGCACAGCCACTATGCCGACTTTGATTTCTTTGAATATCTGGCCGACGAGGATCGTCCTGTAGACGATTAACAAACAGGCGAACTGTGGGCACAGCCCCATAGTTCGCCTGTTTTTAAGTAAATGATTTGGAAAAGAAATACTATGTTACAGTAGTTCTTTAAGCTCCTTCCTGGTAAAATAAAATGGAAAGGTGGGTGATACGCTTGTTAGATACAACTGAGCTGTGCAGTCATCTGGTCCATTTGAGCCATGTACCCATCCGCTACTATACTGCCGATGCCGAGTACCAGTATACCTATGCCGATCAAGGCGGATACCCAGACCCCCTGCGGTGTGATCCTGATTTGGAAGCCATGCTGCTGGAAAAAGCGTCTGTCAGTGCGCCAAAGCTGTATTTTGAACTGGATGCCGTGGTATATGGAATCATCCATGCCAAAGAGCAGGGAATTTTTCTTGTCAGTCCCGGCTGTCTTGTGCAGCGCAGCCAGGAGATCACACAGCAGATGGTACGGATTCATCATATGGATCCGCAAAAGCCCTATCGCATGTCAAGCTGCACGCTGGAATTTTTCTTTTCTCTTTTGTCCATGCTGTACCACCATCTTACCGGCATCTATCTGAGCTGGACGGAAATCATGGCCCGGGGAACTGAGGAGGAACACTTAAAAGGGCTGGTCCAGAAAAAGCTGGATCATGTGTATGACAATTACAACGGGCAAGGCAAGGTCCATAATTCATATAGTCAGGAGGAACGAGAGCAGGACAGTATCCGGCGGGGCGATCTGGAGTCGCTGCGCAAAAGTATTCAGGAGACCTATGTGGGCGAAATTGGGACCCTAGCCAATAACCCTTTGCGCCACGCTAAAAACATAGCCATTACCTTGATAGCCCTATCCAGCCGTTCAGCCATCGCAGGCGGGATCCCATCCGAAATCGCCTATTCTTTATCCGACGCCTATGTCCTGCAGGTAGAAGAGCTTCTGCATGCAGATGAAGTGATTGCTCTGGCGCGACAGGCGGAGGCGCACTATACCACTCTTGTTCGGGACCATATCAGCGGAATGCAGAAAAATGCCCTGGTAACCCGATGCAAGGAAGAAGTGGGAAAGCGGCTTCGTCAAAAGATTACCGTTGTAGAGCTGGCGGATGAGTTGGGTGTAACCCGAAATTATCTCTCTCAACTGTTTATGAAGGAAGAGGGAATCCCTCTGATGGACTATATCATGGAGCAGAAAATCCATTCTTCCTTGCAGGCACTGCGCTACACTAAGGCAACGTATGGAGAAATTGCCTATCAACTAGGGTTTTCCTCCCAAAGTCATTTTGGGCAGGCATTTAAAAAGGTTATAGGCATGACACCCAAACAATACCGTGACCAGTATGCAACATAATATATTGGGGTCTATTTTGGTGCCTCAACGTCCTTACCAAAGTCCACAGCGTGGCTACTCCTATACCGCCAGATGCTTACCACATGATGAGCTGCAACCACATATTGCTGTACTTAAAAAAAGAGTCCAAGGCAATCATTACGATTACCTTGGACTCCTTTTGAGTCATTGTTGAGTGGACAATGAGGCTAAAATGCGGGGGGATGGCCTCAGCCAAATTACTTAATCATGGAAGCGACCTCAGCAGCGAAGTCGTCCTCCTTCTTCTCAATGCCCTCGCCGGTAGCGAAGCGGGTGAAGGCCTTGATGGTGATCTTGCCGCCCAGCTGCTTGGCAACCTCGGCCACGTGCTTCTCAACGGAGGTCTTGTTCTCCTTGACGAAGGCCTGCTGCAGCAGGCAGTTCTCCTCGAAGTACTTGCCCAGCTTACCCATAACGATGCCCTGCTTCACCTTCTCAGGCTTAGCAGCCATCTTGGGATCGTTGGCCATCTGAGCCAGCTGGATCTCCTTCTCCTTGTCCAGAGTGGCCTGATCCACCTCGGACTTGTCCAGGTAGGCGGGGTTCATGGCGGCGATCTGCATGGCCACGTCCTTGCCCAGCTCGGTGACCTGAGCAGCGTCGATGCCCTCGACCTCCATGTTCACCAGCACGCCGATCTTGCCGCCCATGTGGATGTAGGGCACGTTCACGCCCTCAGCATAGCGGACAAAGCGGCGGATCTGGATGTTCTCGCCGATAGCCAGAACCTTGTCAGCGGTAACGTCGGACACGGTGCGGTCGGTGCCGGGATAGGTGCAGGCCTTCAAAGCCTCCACGTCGGCGGGATTCTCGTTGGCGACAACCAGAGCCAGGTCCTTAACGAAGGCCTGGAAGACCTCGTTCTTGGCCACGAAGTCGGTCTGGGAGTTGACCTCAATGACAACGCCCACGCCGTTGTCGGCCACGATGGCGTAGGACACGCCCTCAGCGGCAACCTTGCCGGCCTTCTTGGTCTGAGCGGCCAGGCCCTTCTCGCGCAGCCACTCGATGGCCTTGTCGATGTCACCCTCGGAAGCGGTGAGGGCCTTCTTGCAGTCCATCATGCCCACGCCGGTCATCTCGCGCAGCTTCTGTACGTCCTTAGCAGTAATAGCCATAATGAATTACCTCCATTTAAATTATCGGGAGCGGTTTAAAAAAGCGCCCGCCCTGTTGGCGGGCGCTTTCAGAGCCGTCAAACGAATTTGGATTACTCCGCAGTCTCAGCGGTCTCCACAGGGGCCTCGTCCTTGCCCTGCTTGCCCTCCTGGATGGCGTTAGCCATGACAGAGGAGATCAGCTTGATGGCACGGATGGCGTCGTCGTTGCCGGGGATCACATAGTCGATCTCGTCGGGATCGCAGTTGGTGTCCACGATGGCCACGATGGGGATGTGCAGCTTGCGGGCCTCGTTGATGGCGTTGCGCTCCTTGCGGGGGTCAACGACAAACAGGGCGCCGGGCAGCTTCTTCATCTCGGTCACGCCGCCCAGGTACTTCTCCAGCTTGGCGATCTCGCCCAGGTGCTTCATGAC
>NZ_JBKVXZ010000079.1:0-12047 GCF_046973065.1 Flintibacter sp.
AGCAGATGACCTTTGAGAGCCTCACCAGCTTTCTGTACATGGATCTGTACAAGGGGATGGCTGCCGGAAATCTGCCCCGCCGCTGTGCCCATTGCCGCAGGTGGTTTCTGGCGGTAGGAGGATACGATACCCGATACTGTGACCGAGTGGTACCGGGAACCGGCGGCAAAACTTGTAGGAAGGTAGGAGCTCATGAGCGGGAGAAGGAAAAGCAGAAGACTGAAACCGCTTCTCGGGAGTATAGCCGGATCTACAACCGGCTGAAGGCCCGTAAGCGGCGGGGCCGGATTACCACGGATGAGTGGAACCGACAGGTAGTGCAGGCTCAGGAGCTGAAGGACGCTTTTCTGGCAAAGCAGATTACCCAACAGGAGTATGTACGAAAATTGGATGAGCTGTGAAAAACAGGACGACTGTCCCTCTCGGGACAGTCGTCCTGTTTAGCTATGTGAGATCGTCCGTTGATGAGTCGGATTTTAGAGAGCTTCGTTGCCAGTATGTCTGAGATGTGTTTTTGCTGGTCAATCAAAGCGGACATCCTTTCGGTCTTAAGGCAGATGGGCAGGACATCACACCGGCAATTCTAGATGGATTTGTTGACAAGGGAATTTTTCATCACACAGCGAAGCGATTATGCCAGAAGGCATACCGGCTTGGCTTTTTTATTAAGTGAATTTAGAAAAATTTTTTATGATGATAGTATAGAGCGGCAGACAGTACGGAGGATGGTGCGGCAGGCGCAGAAGGAACAGATGATTCCCAGCAAGGAAAAGCGTAAGGAACAAGAGCGCTAATTGATGTTATAAAATATATTGAAGTTTTACTAATAAGAATTTTTATCGTCTGTTAGTTGCTTGACAAATATGCATTACTATGATATTTTTATTCTAAATAAATATGATGTCTGAGTGCCATCAATTTCGTATAGAGTTGATGGAGAATAGTGAATCCGGTTGGAATCCGGAACGGTACCGCCACTGTATGCGCGGAGGCACCGCACATGACGAAAGTCGGTCATTGGGAGTTGATCCTGAGAAGGCTGTGCGGAAGGCTTATGATACGCAAGTCAGGAGACCTGCTCAGATTGTTAAAGTCTATTTGCTCTCGAGTTATGGAGAAATGGGCTATTTTGTTGCGAAAAAACGGCAGCAGCAGTCATGTATGACTGTTGCTTTCTTTTTTGGCATATCTTTAGCATACTTTTCTCCATTTTACTACTGCTTTTTCGTGGCTTAAACCACAAAAAGATATAAATCAATGGAGGAAAGTAAAATGAAGAACATAAAAAAACTCATAGCACTCCTGCTTGCAACGTGCATTGTAGCATCTCTTGCTGCCTGCGGTTCTCAGGAAAGTGAGACATCAGACAACTTAGGAGAGGTGTCTTCTACCAATCCAGTCTCTGACGATCAAGCTGCTGCTGATGAGGTGGCCAAGCTGATTGACGCAATCTATGTGCAAGAACGAAACGAAAACACGGATGAACAATGTGAGGCTGCAAAGGCTGCTTGGGATGCCCTGACGGATGCCCAAAAGGAATTGGTTTCCGGCGAATTTGCAGATCCAGACTATTTTGGACGGGATACTGGAGATGCTTCTAAAGATGATCCCCGCAACGGTGATGAAATCGGCGAAAATGAACTGCTCGTAGTCAGCTTCGGAACCTCTTTTAATGACAGCCGTGTTGCTGACATCAAGAGCATTGAGGACGCTTTGCAGGAAGCCTATCCGGACTGGTCGGTCAGAAGAGCATTTACCGCCCAGATCATTATCAATCATGTGCAGGCTCGTGACGGAGAAAAGATCGATAACGTCCAGCAGGCGCTTGACCGTGCGGTAGAAAATGGTGTTAAGAATCTGGTGATTCAGCCTACCCATCTGATGTATGGTGCTGAGTATGATGAGCTGGCAGAAACCGTAGGAGCTTATCAGGATAAATTTGAATCGGTTCAGATCGCTGCTCCTCTTCTGGGCGATGTCGGTACCGATGCAACTGTCATCAATGAAGATAAAAAAGCTGTTGCAGAGGCTGTTACCGCAGAAGCGGTTAAGACAGCTGGATACCAGACTCTGGATGAAGCAAAGGCAGACGGCGTTGCATTCGTATTTATGGGTCACGGTACTTCCCACACAGCAAAGGTATCTTACAGCCAGATGCAGGCTCAGATGGAGGCTCTGGGATACAACAATGTATTCATCGGTACCGTTGAGGGTGAACCGGAAGAAACCGCCTGCGAAGCTGTTATTGAAAGCATCAAAGAAGCTGGTTATAAGAAAGTCATCCTTCGTCCTCTGATGGTCGTTGCAGGTGACCATGCAAACAATGATATGGCAGGCGATGATGCTGATTCCTGGAAGAGTATGTTCAACGCATCCGGCGCTTTTGAGAGCGTTGATACTCAGATTGCAGGCCTCGGTCAGATTCCAGCCATTCAGGAGCTATATGTTGCACATACTGGTGCTGTAATCAATCAATAAAGGAACAGATCGAGCATGAAAAAAAGAACGATACTCCTGTGTATGGCTGCTTTGGTCGCTGTTTTCGCCGTTGGATGCAGCAATCAGACGGATACATCTGCTCAGGACGGCTCCAGCCCTCCAGCTGTTTCGCAGGAACAACAAACAACTCTGGAAGATGGCATCTATTCTGCTGATTTTGAAACGGACAGCAGCATGTTCCGTGTCAACGAGACATGCGATGGTAAAGGAAAGCTGACGGTTCAGGACGGTAAAATGACCATTCACATTTCGCTTACCTCTCAGAATATTGTCAATCTTTTCCCAGGCACCGCAGAGGATGCCCAGAAAGATGGGGCAGAACTTTTGCAGCCTACTGTGGATACCGTAACTTATGAGGATGGAATAAGCGAAGAGATCAACGGTTTTGATGTTCCAGTTCCGGTTCTGGACGAGCCGTTTAACCTTGCGCTAATCGGTACAAAGGGAAAGTGGTACGATCATGAGGTAATTGTATCGAACCCAGAAAAACTTGAATAAACCATGCTCTGTCCCTGCTCTTAACGGCAGGGACAGATTTGTATCTGGAGAGGAGGACAAATATGAGGAGAAGCATATTTCCCTATCTGGTGAAAAAATTTTGTCTTGGGCTATTGATGGTGATGTGTATCACATCCGTTATGGTATTTCCTGCCTCAGCATCTGCGGAAGCAGCAACGGTTGATCTGGAGGATGGTGAATATTCCATAGAAGTCATACTGGAGGGTGGAAGCGGACGGGCGACTATTACATCTCCGGCAATTATGACTGTACGGGGTGGAAAGGGTTATGTTCAGATTGAATGGAGCAGCCCGAACTATGACTACATGAAGGTAGAAAATAAAACTTTTAAACCACTCCAGGAGGCTGGAAATTCCACTTTTGAACTTCCGATTATAGATTTTGATATGCCAATAGCGGTCGTTGCGAATACCACAGCAATGAGCACACCACATGAAATCGAATATACATTAACCTTCCTCCAAGACACCATAAAACAAGACACATCTTTTGAAATGATGGCTATGGTTGCAGGAACGGTAATTGTAATTGCCATAGTCGTAATTATCTCCTTTTTGGGGATTCATAAGAAACGGAGGAGCAAATAAAATGAGAAAAATGGCAGTAGTTTTATTGTGTTTTATCCTCATATTTACTGTATCCTCCTGCGGTTCACCTTCTGAAGCTGATTTGCTGGAAACACGTAATACTGATATCAGTCCGGATTTAACCTTCGATCACAGTATGCCTCTCGATTATGCTGAGGAATTTGCAGTGGACTATTACAATGATGGATATGCGCTTATTACCATCTCCAATGGTACGCAGTATCTGGTAATCCCAGAGGGAAAACCAGAGCCATCCGGTTTGGATGAAAACATTGTGCAGCTGCACCAACCGATCCAAAACATTTATTTAGTTGCCTCGGCTGTGATGGATATGTTTGTTTCGATGGATGCGTTGGATACGATCCGTTTCAGTGCGCTGAAAAGCGATGGCTGGTATATTGAACCAGTGCGTGCGGCAATGGAATCTGGAAATATTCTATATGCTGGCAAATATTCCGCTCCGGATTATGAGCACCTCATTGATGAGAATTGCAGCTTGGCGATTGAGAACACTATGATTTTTCATACGCCCGAAGTGAAGGAACAGCTGGATAAGTTTGGAATCCCGGTTTTGGTGGATTATTCCAGTTATGAGTCTCACCCTCTCGGCAGAACAGAATGGGTAAAACTCTATGGATTGCTGACCGGACAGCAGGAAGCTGCTGAGTCAGCGTTCAATGCAGAAAAACAGGCGTTTGAGTCTGTCAGCGGAGCACAGCCTACCGGAAAAACAGTTGCATTTTTTTATATCACAACCAATGGCGAGGCTAACGTACGCAGACCGTCCGATTATCTGGCGAAAATGATTGAAATGGCTGGTGGAACCTATATTTTGGAACAAGATCCCGATGATGAAAGTAAATCTTCCACCATGAGCATGGAGATGGAAGCTTTTTATGCACAGGCAAAGGATGCCGATTATATCATCTATAACAGCACAGTAGACGGGGAACTCAAATCTCGGGATGAATTATTAACGAAAAGTCAGCTTTTAGAGAACTTCAAGGCTGTGCAGAATGGAAATGTTTATTGTACAACCCAGAACATTTACCAGTCCACTATGGAACTTGGCACCATCATCGCAGATATCCATAACATGCTGCAAGGAGATGATCAGAGCCTTACCTATATTTACAAGTTGGAGTGATACAAACAGATGAAGAAAAAACGATATTTTGCTGCATTTGTTGTTTTATTTGTGCTTCTGCGTTTGTTTCTGGTCATGAACCTATGTATCGGAAGCGTTAATATTCCATTTTCTGAGATTCCTAAAATTCTTCAAGGAATCGGAACGGATGAAACCTACACAGAAATTGTTACGCAGGTCCGAGCGCCAAGAGCATTTGCAGCGGTGATTTTGGGAGGTGCCCTCGCATTATCCGGATATCTGCTGCAAACCTTTTTCCACAATCCAATCGCAACCCCGTTTACGCTGGGCGTTTCATCCGGTGCAAAGCTGATTGTCGCATTGGTGATGGTAGCGTCCCTGCAATTTTCAGTACAGCTCGGTTCATGGCTGATGATTCTTGCGGCCTTTGCCGGTTCCATGTTATGCATGGGTTTTGTTATTCTAATGTCCAAAGTCATCAATCAGATGGCAATGCTCATTGTCAGCGGCGTCATGATCGGCTATATCTGTTCTGCTGTGACTGACTTTGTTGTTACATTTGCGGATGATGCGGATATTGTAAATCTGCACAATTGGTCTCTGGGCAGCTTTTCGGGGATTAACTGGGACAATGTAAAAGTTATGGCAATCGTAGTGCTTATTACGATGTTTTTTGTGTTTCTGTTATCCAAACCAATTAGCGCCTATCAGATGGGTGAAGCCTATGCGCAGAATATGGGGCTTAATGTATCACGTTTCCGTATTGTGCTGGTGATCCTGTCCAGTATCCTTTCGGCCTGTGTAACTGCATTTGCCGGACCGGTATCCTTCGTCGGAATCGCCGTTCCTCACCTTGTCAAAGGCTTGTTTGGTACAACACAGCCGATTTTAATGATTCCAGCTTGCTTCTTAGGAGGTGCGTCATTCTGCCTGTTCTGCGATTTGCTGGCAAGAACAGTATTTACTCCCACCGAGTTGTCGATCAGCACGGTAACTGCAATTTTGGGCGCTCCGGTGGTTATCTACATTATGCTACGCCGGAAAAGAGAAAAAATGGGGTAATCGGGAATGAATCATGGCTATCTATATACAAAAGATTTAACTGTTGGTTATAATGGTATACCGCTCATCCGCAATATTCAGCTTGAAATAAATAAAGGCGAAATTGTTACATTGATAGGACCAAACGGTGCAGGAAAAACAACTATTTTGCGCAGTATTATCCAGCAGTTGCCACCCGTGTGTGGCGTTGTATGGTTAGATGGACAACAGGCGGAGAAAATGCCGGGCAAAGAAATGGCGCAAAGGCTGTCCGTTGTATTGACCGAACGGGTAAATCCTGAGATGATGAATTGCGAAGATGTTGTGGCAACTGGCCGATATCCTTATACGGGGAAATTCGGCATTCTATCCCAAGAAGATTGGAAGATCGTGCGTGAATCCATGGAGCTGGTGCGCATAACGGAGCTGGCCAACCGAGATTTCAATAAAATCAGTGACGGGCAAAAGCAGCGGGTTATGCTGGCAAGAGCACTATGCCAGCAGCCTGATGTGATCGTTTTGGATGAACCGACTTCTTTCCTGGATATCCGTTACAAACTGGAGTTCTTATCTATTTTGCAGGAGATGTCCAGAAAGCGGAATCTGACAGTGCTTATGTCGCTGCATGAACTTGACCTTGCCGGGCGTATCTCGGACAAGATTGCTTGCGTACAGGGGGATCGAATCGACCGCTTTGGAACGCCCGAAGAAATCTTTACCCAAGGATATATTCCTCAGCTTTATCAGATGACAACCGGCTCTTATGATGAACTGACCGGCGATTTGGAACTGCCATCGGTGCAGGAGAAACCTGAAATTTTTGTCATTGCAGGAAACGGCACCGGAACCAGCGTATTTCGCAGATTACAGCGTGAAAGAAAAGCGTTTGCGGCTGGAATCCTGTGGGAAAACGATATAGATTATGCCTCGGCTAAATCACTGGCAGCGGAGGTAATCCATGTTCCAGCCTTTCATTATGTGGCAGATGAACAAATTAAGCAAGCAAAGGGATGGATAGATACCTGTAAATTTGTTGTTTGCACATTAAAAGAATTAGAAATGGTTGATTTTGCGAAAGTTCTAAGCGATTTAACAGAATATGCAAGAATCAATGGCAAACTGATAACATATCCATAATCCTCCAGTTCAGCTAACACTTACATCATTGTTTCTTCCAAATTCCTAGCGCGTATTGAAGTGCTCCGCTCATCTTTCCTTGGAAACTAGTATAGCCAATGTAAATACACCGGCAGAATACTCCATCCCTCTAGAATACAAAAGGCGGCATAGACCAGCCCTTCCCCGGTGCTGATCTATGCCGCCTCTTGGCTTAATATGGTCGCTTACTGTATCGCCCATATAAATCGTTCTAATTTATCACTTCTATATGTACGGTGGATTTGCTGATACCAAATTTCCGGGCGGCAGAGCGGACGGTTGCTCCATTTTCGATGATGTACGCCGCCAATTTACAGGCGCGTTCCTCGATATTTCCTTTCAAATCCTTACACTCCCTCTCCCGTTTTGCCACAAGATATATATGTGGCCAGAGAGAGTACCATGCCTGTACGCGCTGGAAATCCCCCGGATTTTCCCTCTCCTTTTCGATTTGAATATCTATCCCAAGGGCGGCATATGCTATTGCGGGTGATTCAAATATGAAACAGCATACATGGAAAATATACGCCGCCTGGATTCTGTTTACCGAAGCGGTGGGCGGCCTGTCCGGCTGGCTGACCCGAGACGGAGCCAAAGCTTACAGTGAAAGCATTATCCAGCCCCCGCTTTCCCCTCCCGCCCTTGTATTTCCCATCGTCTGGGGAATTCTGTTCGTTCTGATAGGCATCGGAGCAGCTCGGATCTATCTGGCTTCTCCCTCTCGTGAGCGCACCAGCAGCTTGCGCATATTTCTGCTCCAGTTAGCCTTCAATTTCTTTTGGAGCATTCTGTTTTTTAACTTTCAAGCCTTCGGCGCTGCACTGGTCTGGCTGGTGATTTTGTGGGGATTAATTTTATGGATGATCACCTCGTTTCATAAGGTAGATCCGTTGGCTGCCTGGATGCAGGTCCCTTACCTGCTCTGGGTCACCTTTGCGGCCTATTTGAATTACGGTGTATGGATTTTAAACTAAAAGGGAAGCCCGGCAGGTAACGCCTGCCGGGCTTCTTCCCTTTTGCTTAGTTATTCTCTCCGAAAAACAGAGCCATATCTTCTTCCACGGTACCAATGCCAGCGATACCGAAATTGTCCACCAGCACCTTGGCCACATTGGGGCTGAGGAAGGCGGGCAGAGTGGGACCCAGGTGGATATTCTTCACTCCCAGATACAGCAGGGCCAGCAGTACAATAACCGCCTTCTGCTCATACCAGGCAATGTTGTAGATAATGGGCAGCTGGTTGATATCCTCCAGTCCGAAGACCTCCTTGAGCTGCAGGGCAATGACCGCCAGAGAGTAGGAGTCATTGCACTGGCCCGCATCCAGCACCCGGGGAATGCCGCCGATGTCCCCCAGATTCAACTTGTTGTACTTATACTTGGCACAGCCGGCGGTAAGAATGACTGCGTCCTGAGGCAGAGCCTTGGCAAACTCGGTGTAGTACTCCCGGCTCTTGGCGCGGCCGTCACAGCCCGCCATGACCACAAACTTCTTGATTGCTCCAGACTGCACCGCCTCTACGATCTTGTCCGCCAAAGCCAGCACCTGGGCGTGGGCGAAACCGCCTACGATCTCGCCCCGCTCGATCTCCTGGGGCGGCTCGCACTTCTTGGCATGCTCAATAAGAGCAGAAAAATCCTTTTTCTCTCCAATGCCGCCGGGAATATGCTTACAGCCGGGGTAACCCGCCGCGCCGGTGGTGTACAGCCGGTCCTTGTAGCTGTCCTTGGGAGGCACGATGCAGTTGGTAGTCATGAGAATGGGGCCGTGGAAGGTCTCAAACTCCTCCTTCTGCTTCCACCAGGCGTTGCCGTAGTTGCCCACAAAGTTGGGGTACTTCTGGAAGGCGGGATAGTAGTGGGCGGGGAGCATCTCACTGTGGGTATATACGTCCACCCCGGTGCCCTGGGTCTGCTCCAGCAGCATCTCCAAGTCCCGCAAATCGTGACCGGAAACCAAGATGCCGGGGTTCTTGCCCACACCGATGGATACCTTGGTAATTTGGGGGTTTCCGTAGGCCTGGGTATTGGCCTTGTCCAGCAGCGCCATCCCCTGCACGCCGTACTTGCCGGTCTCCATGGTCAGGGCAACCAGATCGTCTGCGGACAGGCTGTCATCCAGAGTGGCCGCCAAGGCCCGCTGGAGAAAAGCATCCACCTCGCCGTCGTCCTGAAGCAGGGCATTGGCGTGCTTGGAGTAGGCGGACAGGCCCTTCAAGCCGTAGGTGATGAGTTCCCGCAGGGAGCGGATGTCCTCATTCTCTGTGGATAGCACACCTACCTGAGCGGCCTTCGCTTCCCAGCTACCGGTTCCGTCCCACAAAGCGGCCAGAGGCAGCTGCTCCTTGTGCTCCACCTGGGCCAGCAACTTTTCCTTCACCGCCAGGGTGTCCCGGATGCGAGCCTCAATGGCCTCTTTATCAAAGTTGGCATTGGTGATGGTCGTGAACAGGTTCAGGGTGATGAGATGGTTGATCTCCCCCTCCACCGCCTCTCCCTGGGCACGAAGAGCCGTGGTCACGGCAGACAGGCCTTTCGTTACATAGACCAGCAGATCCTGCATCGCAGCTACATCCGGCTGCTTGCCGCACACGCCTACACGGGTACAGCCGGTGCATCCGGCAGTCTCCTGGCACTGATAACAAAACATCTTGGGCTGCATAAATAGGTCCTCCTAATTTTGTCCTGCGCGGCAGTTTCGCCGCGGAATGGGCTTGACTTTCGAAACATACTATACTAAATTGTTTCTAACAATTCCGTTGTTATACCAACAAAAGGAGGGTCTTCATGGATTTTCTTTTTCTAACGGAAACCCCTCTGTTCCGGGGAACCACCGCTCAGGATCTGGAGGCCATGCTGGCCTGTCTGGGAACGGACGTGCGCAGCTATGAGAAAGGACAAATGATTTACCGGGCCGGGGAAGTGATTTCCTCGCTTGGGATCATGCTGTCCGGCAGCGCACTCATTGAAAATGATGATATCTGGGGCAACACCACGGTGCTGGACTGCGTGGGTCCAGGACAGATTTTTGCAGAGACCTACGCCTGTACGCCCGATGAGCCGCTGATGGTCAACGTGGTAGCCGCTGAAGCGGCTCAAATCCTGTTTCTCAACGTAAGCCGGGTCTTGCAGGTATGCCCCAATGCCTGCGGCCACCATAATACTTTGATCCGCAACCTGCTTGCCCTCTCCGCCCAGAAAAATCTGAACCTGTCCCGAAAGATTTTCCACACCTCCCCCAAAACCATTCGGGGCCGCCTGCTCTCTTATCTGTCCTATCAGTCCATGCGCAGCGGCAGTTCTTCCTTTACCATTCCCTTTAACCGTCAGCAGTTGGCCGACTATCTGAATGTAGATCGCAGTGCCCTGTCCAATGAGCTGAGCAAGATGCAGCGGGATGGGCTCATTCAGGTCGAACGAAACCGTTTTGTCCTACTGGGGGTCTGACTGCAAAAACAGGACATCCTCTCGGATGTCCTGTTTTTCATACGTTCTATTTCCAATACCGCTCTCAGCGGAAAAACAAAAAGGACATCCGAATGGATGTCCTTTTTGTGGTGCGCGAGGCGGGAGTCGAACCCGCACGCCCTTGCGAGCACTGGCACCTGAAGCCAGCGAGTCTACCAATTCCACCACTCGCGCGTGGTTTGGAATGCACCGTTTGCTCAGTGCATGAGATATACTACCACATCCTCCCTCCCGTGTCAACACTTTTCTTTCTTCATCGACCATTTTTTCTTTTCCTGACGCTGTGCCACCGGGAGCAGCATCGTTTTGTACGATTCCGTTTCCCCATATATTATATTCTAAATTTCTACTAAATCGGCTTTTTTTACCCTTTCTTCTCCCATTTTCGCAAGGAGTAGTCAAAAAAAGTTTTCCAAAAAACTCCTGTTTGTTAAAATTCCACATTGACTTTCCGGCTGATCCCGGGTACAATACGCTCAAATATTTTAATTAAATAATTTTAACTAAAATATTTTAAATTAAATTTTTGAACAATAGAGAGGAGAATTTCCCATGTTTGAGAAAGTCCGTGACATTATTGTTGATACTCTGAGCTGCGAGATGGACGAGGTCACCATGGAGGCCAGCCTGTCTGATGATCTGGGCGCCGATTCCCTGGACGCCGTGGAGCTGAACATCGCTCTGGAGGAGCAGCTGGGCCTGTCCATCGCTGACGAGGATCGCCCCAACATGAAGACCGTGGGTGACATCGTGCGTTACCTGGAGGCCCTGGAGGGCACCAAGGACAACCGCATCTAATTCTTAAGAGGTGAACTTCCATGGAACTGGAATCCATTTATGCGCTGATGGAGCGCTTTGAGCGCTCCTCCATCTCCGGCCTGGAGCTGGAGCAAAACGGCACCCGGCTGAAGCTGGAGAAGGCCGTGGCTGTGGCTGCCGCCCCGGTTGCGGCCGCTGCTCCTGTGGCTGCTCCCGCTCCCGCGGCTGCCCCTGTGGCCGGTCAGCCTGCCCAGGCAGAAGAGGGCGAATACATCAAGGCGCCCCTGGTGGGCACCTTCTATACCGCTGCCGGTCCCGACGCCGCCCCCTTTGTTCAGGTGGGCGACAAGGTGCAGAAGGGCCAGACAGTGTGCATCCTGGAGGCCATGAAGGCCATGAGCGAGATTCCCGCTCCCATGGACTGCGTCATCGAGGAGGTCCTGCTGGACAACGGAAGTCTGGCCGCCTTTGACGCCCCCCTGTTCCGCGTGCGGAGGGTATAAGATGTTTCAGCGTGTTTTGATCGCCAACCGCGGCGAGATCGCGGTACGTATCATGCGCGCCTGCCGGGAGCTGGGCGTGGAGACGGTGTCGGTCTATTCTCAGGCCGACGCCGACGCCCTCCACGTCCAGCTGGCTTCCCAGGCGGTGTGCATCGGTCCGGCCAAAGCGTCGGACAGCTATCTGAATGTGGACGCTCTGCTGACCGTAGCGAAGGAGACCGGCTGTGACGCCGTACATCCCGGCTACGGTTTTCTCTCAGAAAACGCAGATTTTTCTGACCGCTGTACCCAGATGGGTCTGGCCTTTATCGGTCCCTCCGGGGATGTGATCCGCATGATGGGCAATAAGTCTGCGGCCCGAGAGCTGATGCAGAAGCACAACGTCCCGGTGGTCCCCGGCTCGGAC